>CAZBOK010000387.1:0-4437 GCA_964493525.1 uncultured Phycisphaeraceae bacterium
GACGCTCGTGCCGAGCGCTCCGGTTCGGATCGATCGCGTGCTGACGATGGAGGACATCGCGCAGGGCGAGCGCGTGCGGCGCTACGTCGTCGAGGGCATCGTCGACGGCGACGCCGACGGCGCGTGGCGCACGCTCTGCCGCGGCACGTCGATCGGCCACGAGAAGATCGATCGCATCGAGCCGGTCACGGTGCGCGCGCTGCGCTGGCGCTGCGAGGAGAGCGTGGGTGCGCCGCGCATCCGTCGACTCGCGGTGTTCGACACGCGTCGCGATTGAGATCAGTCGGGCTCGTGGCCCGCGTTCACGACCATCCGATCGAGGTCGCGCACCGTCGCGTACGGCACGAAGCCGCGCGCCGGAGCGAGCGTGTCGTACAGCGCGTCGACCTTCGCCGATTGGGTCAGATACTCGACCGAGAACACGGGGAGACCCGCGGCGCGGTAGTCCGCGAGGATGTCGAGCAGGTCGTCGTCGGGACGCAGCGGATTGTTCTCGTCCTTCGAGCCCGAGTGGAACACGTCCTCGACGGAGATCGCATCGATCGTTTCGAACCACGTGGCTTCGATCGCGTCGGCCATCGCCTGCGGCGTCTGCGGATCGCCCGCGCGCAGCGTGTCCTTCGGGTACCACTCGGGGTCGACGATGTTCGCGCCGTTCTGCGGCACGACGAGGAAGTCGGGCCGCGCGCGATCGACGCGGGCGTGGTTCGCGATCCGCTGCACGAAGTCGACCATCTCGCGCGCGGCGTTGCGCCGCTTGCCGGTGCCGCCCGCCGAGCGCGGCCCGAACCACTCGAACGCGTCGACGATGTCGAGGTACACGCCGTCGAATCCGGCGTCGATGATGCGGTCGAGGTAGCTCTTCCCGACGCGGTCGTTGCCGGTGACGATCACCTGCTGCCACTTCTTCTTCCAGTACTTCACCTTCACGTTGCCGGGCCAGTCCTCGTTCTTCGCGTCGAGCAGTCGTTTCGGCAGGCGCTTCCAGTACCAGCGGTAGTTCTCCGCCTCGCCGATCGAGAGGTACGCGAGCACGATGCGCTGCCGGTCGCCGCCGCCTTTCAGCGCCGCGATCTCCGCCGGCGTGAACTCGTCGCGACCGTCGCGCGAAAAGTCGATGACCGCGACGTCGAATGCGCTGTCGACGATCGGCTGCAGCGGGTTCGCGCCGTGGAATTGGAGCTGGTAGGTGAAGTCGTCGGCCGCGGCGAGCGCGCCGCGACCGAGCGGTTGCAGCAACGCGAGCGCGAGGAGCGCCGCGATCACGGCGAACCCTCCGCCGACTCGGTCGATTCCGGCAGGCGCTCCACGGCGTCGAGCTCGAGCGCGTCGATCGCGGGCAGGCTCTGCCCGATGATCCCCTGCAGCTCGCCGTGCATCCCCGCGGTGTTGGTGACGACGCGCTCGATCTGCTTCTCGCGCTTCGCCCACAGCTTCGCCATCGCGCGCTTCTCCGCTTCGAGGTCCGCGCTCATGTTGCGGAACGTCTCGACGATCGCGGTCACGCGCGCCTTGAACTCCGGCCCGGAGAGGTAGTCGTACACGGCGGTCATCTTGTCCTGCCGTCCCTCGACCGCGCGCTTCGCCGCCGCCGTCTCCGTCAGCGAATGACGCAGCGCGGTCGCGAGCGAGAGCGAATGCGCGGGCGCCGAGATCCACACGCCGTCGCGCCGGTCGAACCCGTCGAGCCCCTTCGGCAGCGTGATCGAGACGATCACCGCGAACTGCGCCTTCGACGCGAGCTGGTCGTCCTTCAGCTTCTGGATCCAGCCGTCGCTCCAGCCCTTCGTGCGCTTCGATTCCCACGCGATGCGTCCGCACTCCCGGCCGCTCTCGTCCTTCACGACCTGCACGACGTCGGCGCCGGTCGTTCCCTTCGCGACCGGCAGGATCTCGTCCTGCGGAAACGCGCGACCGAGCGTCGCCTCGAGGTCGAGCTCGAGCGCCTCGCCCTGCGCCTGCTGCGAGCCCTGCTCCGCCTTGCGCTTCCATTCGTCGATCTGCGCCTTCAGGTCGGCGAACGTCTTGTCCCGCTCCGCTTCCTTCAGGCGGAACTCGTCGTCCTTCTTCTTTGCCACCTCGGCGCGCACCTCGTCCGCCTTGCGGGCGACCTCGAGGTCGAACGCCTGCTGCTTCGCCTCGAAGTCCGCGCGCTCCTTGCGCAGCTCGAGCTCGTTTTTCTGCGACTGCGAGAGCTGCTGCCGCTTCGCCTCGATCTCGATGCGCATCGCCTCGATCTCGCGTGTCAGCGCCTCGGTCGCGGCGCGTCCCGCCTCGGCGCGGATCTTCTCGCGCTCGGCGTCGAGCGTGCGCTGCTTGTCGAGCGCGAACGCGGCGCGCTCGTCGGCGAGCTTTTGCTTGTCCTCGCGCAGCGCGAGCTCGGCGCGGCGCATCGCCTCGATCGTCGAGTCCTTCTCCTTCAGCCGCTTCGCGAGGTCGGAGATCTCGGCCGCCACGCCGTCGCGCGCCTGCTTCCCGAGCTCGGCCGCGAGGTCGACGCGCAGCCGCTCGACGATCGGCTGCGTGATCGCGTCGGTGAGCGGGAACGTCTCGTGGCATTTCGGACAGCGGATCGTCGATGCGTCCATCGCGTCGTCTCCCGGGTTCTCGCCGGCATTCCGCACCAAGCGCACGGACGCGTCAACCGTCACCTGCACAGCTGCCGCGCGACCGCGACGGCCTGCGCGCCGTAGCCGCCGCCGAACAGGTGGAAGTGGTTCAGGAGGTGGTACAGCGAGTAGAGCGGCAGGCGTTCGCGCCAGCCGGGCGCGAGGGGAAACGACTCGCGATACGACGCGAACACGCGCTCCGAGAACCCGCCGAACAGCACCATCATCCCGAGCTCGGCCTCGCGGTGCGCGAACGACGCGGAGGGATCGATCAACGCGGGTCGACCGTCGTTCGCGACCAGCACGTTGCCCGACCAGAGATCGCCGTGGATCAGCGCGGACGGTTCCGGCGCGCCGACGAGCCGCTCGACGCGCATGGTCACGCGCTCGATCGCGGCGAGGTCGGCGCTCGCCATGCCGGCGGCACGCGCGTGCCGCAACTGCGGGATCAGGCGGCGCTCGCGCCAGAAGTCGACCCAGCTCGAGCACCAGCCGTTCTCCTGGCGCACTCCGCCGCAGAACGTGTCGCACTCGAAACCGAAACCGCGCGCATCGGTGACGCGATGCAGCGCCGCGAGCCCGCGGCCGAGCGCCTCGTCGAAGTCGGGCCGCGCGCGGCCCTGGCCGAGGTCCTCGAGCGCGAGGAACGCCGGCGGGTCGTCGCGCGCGATGAACACACGCGGGACGCGGACGCCGTGCGCGGTGACTCCGCTCGTCGCGATCGCCGTGAGCCCGGCGGCCTCGGCCGCGAATCGGTCGGGTACCGGCCCGTCGGCGGTCTTCACGAACGCGGAACCCTTCGACCCACGGACGCGGAACGCGCGATCGACCGAGCCGCCCGACAACGGCTCGAACCGCGCGTCGTCCCCGACGACGTGCGCGAGCGCCGCCGCGACCTCGCGGCGGAACGCCTTCGCGAGTTCGCTCACTCGCGTCGCAGACCGCGCGAGAGCTCGGTCAGCAGCCGATCGGAGCAGCGCTCGACCATCGCGAACACCTGCTCGAAACCGAGGAGGTCGTCCGGTCCGCAGAAGTACGGGTCGGGCACGTCGGTCCCTGCCACCGAGTCATAACTGCGGAGCAGTCGGACCCGCGTGCGGTGCTCGCGCGGACACAGCGCGAGGAGGTCGTCGAGGTTCGATCGATCCATCGCGAGCAGGTGGTCGAACTCGTCGAAGTCGGCAACGCGCACTTGTCGCGCGCGCAAGTCGGAGATGTCGACGCCGTGCCGCTTCGCGACGCGGATCGCGCGCGGGTCCGGCGGCTCGCCGGCGTGCCAGCCGCCGGTGCCGGCGGAATCGATCGTGAACGACTGCGCGAGCCCGCGCTTCGCGACCTCATGGCGGAACACGCCTTCGGCGAGCGGCGAACGGCAGATGTTGCCCAGGCAGACGAACAGGACGGACGGCATCGCGAAGAGCGTAGCGGGTGCGCGATCGGATCGCCCGCCGTGGACATCCGCGTCGCGCCGCGCTCGGCGCGCCTGCTACCCGCCGCGGGTGTGCATCTCGAGGCGCGGGTCGTCCTTCAGCTCGTCGCGCGCGATCGACGCGGCGCGGTCATGCGTGCGGAGCCGGTCCTCGGCGCCGCGATCGTCGCGCGCGGTCCAGGCGCGCGCGATCCGCTCGCGAATCTCGGTGGGCGACGCGCCGGCGCGCAGCGGGGCTTTCAGGTCGATGCCGAGCCGCGCGTAGAGGCAGAGGTACCACGTGCCGTCGGCGGTGAGACGGCTCCGATCGCACCGGCCGCAGAACGGCCGCGTCGTCGACGCGATCACGCCAAACGTCTGCCCGTCGCGGATGCGGAACCGTTCCGCATCCGCGACGGG
>CAZBOK010000388.1:0-4436 GCA_964493525.1 uncultured Phycisphaeraceae bacterium
CCCGGCGATCGTGCTCGCGGTGATCGTGAGCATCGCGTCGATCGCGGTGCCGATCGTGGTGCTGTGCTGCCGGCCGTATGAACGCCTGCTCGACGCGATCGCGCGCGCGGCGATCCGCACCGGCGCACGCCGCGCCGCCGTGGTCGGGTGCACGCTGATCATCCCGCTCGTGCTGTTGTTCCTGTGATGCTCGTGACGTGAAGTGACGATTGGTGAACGAAAGGCGTCCCGCGATGGAGATCCTGGTCTACGTCGATCCGTCGTCCCGCGGAGAGTGGGCGGTGAAGGCCGCCGAGCAGCTCGTCCCCGCCGTGGCCGGCGACGTCGCGCTGCTCGTGACCGCGGAGGACGCTGCGGCCGACCCGCAGCTCCTCCCGCGCGCCGAGTCGCGATTCAGCGGACGTGCGCGCCGCGTGCGCACGATCATCGGACGCGGGCCGGCCGAGCGCGCGGTGTTCGAGGAGACGCGCGCGCACCGCTTCCTGATGGTCGTCGTCCCGCCGGCGGGGCGGAAGGCGATCGCGCGGTTGATCCGCGGCTCCCGCGTCGCGACCGTGGTCCGTCAGGTGACGTCGAACGTGCTCGTCGCGCGCCGGCCGCCGGAGCGGTTCCGCCGCGTGCTCGTCGCGATCGCGGGCGGGCCGCACAGCCTCACGACGACGCTCGGCGCGGTGGAGGTCGCGCGCGCGCTCCACGCCGACGTCACCGTGCTGCACGTTCAATCACAGGTCGACATCTCGGGCGGTCTCCCGCACCCCGGGCGGTTCGCTCCGGACGCGGACCAGCGCGAAGCGGAGCGCCGCGAGCGGTTCGCGCAGATCTCGGAGATCCTCGCGCGGCACGGCTACCGCCGCGACCTCACGGTCCGCGAGGGGCTCGTCCTGGAAGAGTTGCTCGCGGAGATCGAAGAGAACGCGCACGATCTGCTGGTGATCGGCGCGCATCGCGCGGAGGGGAAAGATCGCTGGATGCTCGACGACGTCACCGAGCGCATCCTGCTCGGCTGTCCGATCCCGATCCTGGTCGTCCGGGCACCCGAACCGGCGAACGCTGGCGCCGCGAGCTGACCGGACGGAACTCGAGCGGTTCAGCCCGACGAAGCGGCGGTGCGTCCGCGCTTCCGGCGACGCGAGAGGACCTTGCGGCCGCCCTTCGTCTTCTTGCGGTAGCGGAACCCGGTCATCTTCGCGCGCTTCTTCTTCGAACTGCGAATGTTGAGCTTCATGCGCGGGAGCGTATGGGACCGGAGCGTTTCGATCAAGGCGTAGCGTCGGGACGTCAGCGAGCGCCGCGGAGCGCGCGGTACTTCGTGAGCTGCTTCATCAGCACCGCGAACTCGCCTTCGATCGGCGCCTCGACGCGGATCCGGTGGCCGTCTTCCGGCGAATCGAATTCGAGCGCGGCGCAGTGCAGCGCTTGATGGGTGAGGATCGGCTTCTCGGCCTCGCCGCGCTTCCCGCGGTAGCCGGGTTTCAACTCGGAAAGCAGCACCTCCGGGCGGCCACCGTAGAGCGCGTCGCCGAGCAGCGGGAACCCCGCGTGCGCGAGGTGGACGCGGATCTGGTGCGTGCGGCCGGTGACGGGGGAGACGCGCAGGAGCGTGTATCCGAAGAACCGCTTCTCGATCTTCCAGCGCGTGAGCGACGGCCGGCCGCGGCGCTCGTCGACGACCATCTTCAGCGCGTGCTTGCGGTCGGTCGCGATCGGTGCGTCGATCTCGCCCTGCTCCGCGTCGGGCGTGCCGCGCACGAGCGCGAGGTATTCCTTGTGCACCTTCCGCTCGAGGAACGCCTGCACCAGCGCGCGCTTCGCGTCGAGGTCGCGGGCGACCAGGAGGACGCCGCTCGTGTGCTTGTCGATGCGATGCACGACGCGCGCTCTCGTGCCGTCGCGGCCGATCAGCAGATCGGGGGGCAGCCGGTCGAGGATCGTCGAGCGGATGCGGCGCTCGGGAACGACGCTCACGCCGACCGGCTTCGACAGCACGAGCACGCGATCGTCCTGGTACAGGACGCGGATCGGCGCCGGTGGCGGGGCCTTGCGCGCGCGGCGCAGCATTTCGTCGGTGAACCGGACCTCGATCACCGTGCCGGCCCGGAGCGGCCGCGTGAGCGCCTCGCGCTTGCCGTCGATCGTCACCTCGCCGTCGACCAGGAGCTGCCGCACCATCGACGGGCGCACGCCCTGCATCACGCGGCAGAGGTACTGATACGGGCTCAGGTTCTTGTGCTCGGGGTCGACGACGAAGCTCTTCCGGCGCGCGGGGCCGGAGCGGTCGGGGCGGTCACGGTTCTCTCGCGAGTGCGCGGGCATCCCGCGATGGTACAGTTCGAGCTCGCATGAGAATCGAGTTGGCCAAACACGCCGGGTATTGCTTCGGCGTCCGCGACGCCGTCGAGCTCGCCCTCGACAGCGCGCGGCGGCACGGCACCGTGTACATGCTCGGCGACATCGTCCACAACGAAGTGGTCGTGAAGAAGCTGGCCGAGGCGGGCGTGAAGGTGGTGAAGACGCTGGACGAGGCGAAGGGGGCGCAGCTCCTGTTCCGCGCGCACGGCACCGCCGTGGACGTGTGGCGCGCCGCGCAGGAGCAAGGCCTCGAAGTCCTCGACGGCACCTGCCCGCTCGTTTCGAAGATCCACTCCGAGGTGAAGGAGCTGTCGGCGGAGGGACGCACCGTCGTGATCGTCGGTGACCACGGGCACGACGAGGTGGTCGGCATCGCGAGCCAGGTGGTCGACGTCCACGTGGTGTCGGGCCCGGACGAGGCCGAAGCGTTGCCGCGCATGCGGCGCGCGGGGCTCGTCTCGCAGTCGACGCAGATGATCGAGAACGTGCTCGCGGTCCTCGACGTCCTCGCGCGCAAGTGCTCGGACCTGCGATTCATCAACACGATCTGCTTCCCGACCAAGCGCAACCAGGAGGAGATCCGCGAGCTTGCGGCGAACAACGACGTGGTGATCATCGTCGGCTCGTTCACGAGCGCGAACACGAAGCGGCTGACGAGCATCGGCGCGTCGCTGAACCCGCGCACCTACCAGGTGACCGGGCCGCAGGATCTCCGCACCGACTGGTTCGCCGGCGCGGAGAGCGTCGGCGTGTCGGCCGGGGCGTCGACGCCGGACGAGATCATCCACGCGGTCGTCGAACGCATCCGCAAGATCGCGGGCGACGCGAGCTGACGCCGCGCCGCGTCAGGCGTGGACCGTCACGTCGTAGGCGTCGCTCATCGCGCCGATTCCGTTCTGCGCCGCCGCGTCGGTGACGAACCACTGCACCCGGAACGGGATGCCGATCAACGTCGGGCTCGAGTAGAGCGGCAGCGGCAGCGCCGCGCGGCCGTTCGTGTCGGTCGCGAGCGGGAAGAAGCCGTAGGCGTCCGCCGGGTTCACGTAGAGCGAAGCGCCGGGGACGTACGGGGCGAGCGGGAACCCCGGCAGCAGCACCGAGCGGCCGAGGACGCAGACGACCGACGCGCTCGGGCGCGCGTTCACGAGACGCGCCGCGAAGCCGGGGTTGCCCGGCGCCGCCGTCCCGGCGATCCCCGCGCGCGGGGACAACGCGAATTCACCGGGGTACGGGATGCCGTAGCGGCTGCCGTCGCAGCTCTCGAGCAGGTAGTCGGCGAACACCGTGAAGTGATCCGACGCGGCGACGCTGGTGCCCGATGCGAGCGGGGAGCCGGTCTTGCGCAGGATGTTGCCCGGGGCGCCGTCGTCGACGCCATTGTCGACGGGCGACGCATAGATCTCGTCGCCGAGCACGAGGTCCGACGAACGCGCGAACAGGTAGTCGAGCCGCCGCCCGGAGCTCGGCCGCGTCGCGTAGCAGCTCGTGCAGTCCTCCTGCGTCGTGTCCGCATAGGTGAGGCCGATGCCGCCGAACCCCGCGACCGCGACGAACGGGTTGTAGACGACGGGGAACGTCACGTCGTTGCCGAGGTGGTAGGAGCCGGGAAGTCCGGACGGCAGCGAGTTGAAGGTGTTGCCGAACGGTCCGTCGAACACGTTCTCGTTGAAGTCGCCACCGATCACGACGTGGTGGTCGGGGTGCGCCGCGAGCCAGTTCTCGACCACCTTCTTCACGCGCAACAGCTCGACCGCGCGGCGGAAGTCGTCCGTGCTCGTCGAGCCCGCCTTCAGGTGCAGCGAGAACACCGCGACCGGGGCGCAGACGTTCGGGACGTCGATCACCGCCTGCACGATGTCGCGGCAGATGTCGTTCGCCGCGAGGTCGCCGCTGATCGTCTTCGCGTTCCACGACGTGAAGGTCGAGATCGGGTAGCGCGACATCACCGCGTTCCGCAGGTCGCCGGACAGCGTGCCGCTGATCGAGCCGCAGCCCGAGTACGAGTATCCGGTCGCGCTCGCGAGCGCCGCGACCTGGGTCGCTTCCGTCGCGCCGGTGATCTCCTGGAGGAGGACGACGTCGGCGAG
>CAZBOK010000389.1:0-2100 GCA_964493525.1 uncultured Phycisphaeraceae bacterium
CGACGGCTCGGGCCTCTCGCGCGGCAACCGCTACGCGCCGCTGCAGGTCGCCCGCCTCCTCGCCGCGATCTACCGCGACGGCGGCGCGGCGCGCGACCTCCTGCTCGAGATGCTGCCGATCGCCGGCACGGACGGGACGCTCGAGCATCGCATGACGCAGCCGCAATACCGCGGCCGCGTGCGCGCGAAGACCGGCTACATCGCGAAGGTCTCGGCGCTGTCCGGGTTCGCGCAGACGGACGCCGGCGAGATCATCGCGTTCTCGATCGTGATGAACGGTTTCACCGGCTCGAACCGGGACGTGAAGGACGTGCAGGACGAAGTCGCGAAGCTCTTCGTCGATCTCGACGGAACCAAGCCGTGAACGATCTCGCCGCGTGGCGCGCGGCGGCGGAACGCGTCGCGGCAGCCGCCGGCGGACACGCGCTCGCGCTGTTCGGTCGGCTCGCGCCGGGGCAAGTCGCGTTCAAGGGCGCGCGCGATCTCGTCACCCGCGCCGACGTCGAGTGCGAGCGGATCGCGCGCGACGGACTCCGCCTCGCGTTCCCGGGCCACGCGGTCGTCGGAGAGGAGGAAGTGTCCGCTGCGGCCGGCGGTGCGGGCGATCGACCTCGCGATCTCTCCGCGATCGCCGCCGCCGTCGCGGGCGACGGTTTCACCTGGCTCGTCGACCCGATCGACGGCACCACCAACTTCGCGCACGGTCATCCGTTCTTCGCCGTCTCGCTCGCGCTGTGGCGCCGCGGCGCTCCCGTGCTTGGCGTCGTGTTCGCGCCCGCGCTCGGCGAGATGTTCAGCGCCGTCGCCGGCGGCGGCGCGCTGAAGAACGGCTACCCACTTCGCGTCTCCGACACCGCCGTGCTCGGCGACGCGATCTTCGCCACCGGCTTTCCGTACCGCCGCGAGCTGCTGTCGCCACTCGAGAACAACGTGGAGCACTTCAACCGCTTCATCCTCGACGTGCGCGGCTTCCGCCGCTGCGGCTCCGCCGCGATCGATCTCTGCTTCGTCGCCGCGGCGCGATACGACTTCTTCTTCGAGGCGCAGCTCGAGCCGTGGGACGTCGCGGCCGGCGGATTGATCGTTCGCGAAGCGGGCGGCCGCGTGACCGACTGGCGCGGCGGCGACGACTGGCTCTGCGGCCGGCGCATGCTCGCGAGCAACGGCGCGATCCACGCGACGGCGCTCGAGCGTATGGCGCCGGAATGGACGCGGCGTCCGCGGACCTGAGGACCGCGGACGCCGCGTCATTCCGACCCGCCGCGCGTGCGCGCGATCAGATCGTCTGGATCAAACTCTGCAGCAGCTCGCCCGACGTGCGGATCAAGCGGGCGCTCGCCTGGTATCCGCGCTGCGCCTCGATCATGCGGACGAACTCCTCCGCGAGGTCGACGTTGCTCGACTCGAGCGCGCCGGCCTGGATCGTGCCGCCGCCGCCGCCCGGCGCGCCGAGCAGCACCTGGCCCGAGTTCACCGTGTCCGAGAACAGGTTCGCGCCTTCGCGCAACATGCCGCCCGGGTTCGCGAACGTGGCGAGCGCGATCGTCCCGTACGTCTGCGTCTGACCGTTCGAGAACACGCCGAGCACTTCGCCGTTCTCGGTCACCGTGACGTCGGAGAGCGTGCCGGCCGCGAAGCCGTCCTGGAAGACGGCCTGCGCGGTCGCGGGTCCGCCGAACTGCGTCAGTCCGTCGATCGTGCCGAGCGTGCCGAAGTCGAGGTCGATCGTCTGCGCGCCGGTCGACAGCGAGAGCTCGATGTTCGGATCGTCGGCGCCGGGGCCGCCGACGCCGAGCAGTGCGCCGTTCGCGTCGAACCGGACGTTGCGCACGAGGCCGTCCGTCACCGTGCCGTCGCCGTCCGGAAGCGTCGCCGTCAGATCCCACGTCTGCGCGTCGACGCGCTGGAAGTTGAGCTCGACGGTGTGGGCTTGTCCGGTCGTGTCGTAAACGGTGGACGTGAAGTCGACCGAGTCCGGGTCGGTGCCTTTCTGCGTGACGGCCCAACCGGTCGAGCTGAAGTCGCTCATCCCGGTGTTGCCGGACTCGTCGGTGAGCGCGAGGCTGTACTGCGCGGCGCCCGTCGTCGTCGCCGTGACGA
>CAZBOK010000389.1:2200-4397 GCA_964493525.1 uncultured Phycisphaeraceae bacterium
CCTGCGACGTCGACAGGCCGAGCGTCGCGGCCGGGTTGCCGGCGCCGTCGCTCACCTTCACGCGCGAGCCGGACCCGAGGGAGTCCGACGTCAACACGACCGCGCCGGCCGAGACCGTCGCGGTGACTCCCGTCAGCTTCGAGTTCAGGACCTGCGCCACTTCCGCCGCGGTCGCCGACGCGATGTTGCCGCCGATCCCGGTGAAGTCGGCCGCGGTGAGCGCGACGGTCTGTGCCGCGCCGCCGTCGACCGCGACGGTGAACGTGTCGCCGTCCGCGAGGGTGAACGGCCCGGTGTTCGAGCCGGTGACCGCCGCCGCCGTGCCGGTCTGGAACGGCGACTGGGTGGACAGGATCTCCGCCTTCGGACCGCCGACTTCCGCGGGCAGGTTGCCCTTGATGTCGATCCGCGTCGTCGCCTGCGGCGGCGAGATCGCGTTCGGCGGGACGACGATCGAACCGCCCGAGACGTCCTGGACCAGGAACCCCGAGCCGAGCTCGATGACCTGGCCCTGCGCGTCGAACCCGAACGTGCCGGCGCGCGTGTAGAGGTTGCGCCGGCCGTCGTTCACGACGAAGAACCCGCTGCCGCTGATCGACAGGTCGAGGTTGCGGCCGGTCGCGAGCAACGAACCCGAGTTCGTGTTCGTGTCGATCGACTTCACGCGAACGCCGAGTCCGATCTGCTGCGGGTTGCGTCCTCCGATCGTCGCCGTCGGTCCGGAGCCCGGGCTCGACGTGATGTAGAGGAGGTCGCCGAACGATGCGCGACCGGAGCGGAACCCGACCGTGTTCGAGTTCGCGATGTTGTTGCCCACGACGTCGAGGTAGGTCTCGAACGAGCGCAGGCCGGAAAGTCCCGTGAAGAGTGACGTGCTCACCGTGCGTTCTCCTGTGTCCTCAGTGTCCTGGGTTCCGTGTCAGTTCGATTCGGGGTCCGCAACGATGCCGGTCACCGCGCTGAGCGGGATCGAATCGCTGCCGATGCTGACCGTCAGGTTGCCGTCGACGAGGTGCACCGCGTCGACGCGTCCGGTCTTCTTGTCGCCCGAGTCCGGGTCCTCGTACTCGACGTTCTTGCCGACCAGGCTCGCCGACTGCGTGAAGGCGTTCTGCCCGGCGACGATCTGCTCGATGCCGACGAGGCTCGAGATGTTCTTGTTCAGGCTCTGCGTCTCGCGCAACGACGAGAACGACGCGAGCTGCTGGATGAACTCGCCGTTGCCGAGCGGCTCGAGCGGATCCTGGTTCTTCAACTGCGAGACCAGGATGCTCAGGAACGGGTCGTTGTCGTCGCCGACCTTCGACGCCGAATTCGAGCCGTACTGCTGCGTGATCGATTGCGATTGTCCGACCGAGCTGACGCTCATCGTGGCCTCCATCAAACGAACAGGTCGACGCGCCCGGCGGGACTCCGGGCGCGTGCGGTGTGAACGGGTCGCGACGGTCGGATCTCGGAGTCCGAGTCGACGTCGCGGGAATTCGCACGATCCGATTCGTGCGGGTCGGGCGCGCCGCGGCCGTGCGAACGCGCGTCGTCCGCGAGGGCGACGTCGATCGCGACCGCGTCGATGCCGCTCTCCTTCAAGGTCGCGGCGAACGCCTTCAGGTCGTGCTGCAGCGCGGTGACGACGTCCTCCCGGGTCGCGCGCACCTCGACGTGCAGCTCGCCGTCGCGCATGCGGAGCATGAGGTCGAGTCGCCCGAGCTCCGCGGGGTCGAGCTGCAGTGCGATCTGCTGGACTCCGGGGCGCAGCACCTGGCGGAGCTGCGCGAGGATCGGCTCGATCCGCGCCGTCGTGAACGGCAGCGAGCCGATGTCGCGGGCGACGGTCGCGGCGCGAGCCTCGGTGCGCGCGACGTTCGCGACGCCGCTCGCGATCTCCGCCGCGAGACCGCGACCGGATGCGCCGCCGGAGCCGGCGGGCCCGGAGGCCGCGACGTTCAGCACGGACTTGATGCGGAGACCGAGGTCGGTCGTCGCGAACTCGTCCGTCGGATCCGGCGGGTTCTGCTCGCGCGATCCGGGCTCGCCCGTGCGTTCCCCCGGCGTCACGGTCTCGCGCACGCGCTCGTCACCGCGCGCGGATTCTCGCACGACGGCGCTCGCAGCGGGCGCGGTGGATCGCGTTCCGGCGCGCACCGTGTCGCGCGGCGGCGGCGTCGCCTGCGTCGCGACGGTTCGTTCGGCGGGCGCT
>CAZBOK010000390.1:0-4388 GCA_964493525.1 uncultured Phycisphaeraceae bacterium
CGATCACCTTCACGTACACGTCGCGGGCGCGGTCGGCGCGGGCGATCTCGAGGAAGCGGCGATGAGCGGCGAACCGATCGGGCGTGCGCGCGACCGACGGCAGCTTCACGTCCATCGACACGATCGCGACGTGCCGCACGATCGTCGCGAGCTCGTCCGGCAGCGTGCCCGCGGTCTCGAGGAGGATCGGCAGCGGCGCGAGCCGCGGGAACAGGTCGGCGAGGAAGCGCGCCTGCTCGAGCGGCTCGCCGCCGGTGACGGCGATCGCGTGGAGCGCCGGCTCCGCGGCGGCCGCGCGATGCACGAGGTCGGCCACCGTCCGCGCATCGAGCGGGTTCGCGTGCGTCGCGACCGCCGACGGACCGGCGCCGCGCACCTCGAAGCGCTGGCCGGCGCGCAGCGCGTCCGGCGTGTCGCAGTAGCGACAGCCGATCGTGCAGCCGCCGAGGCGGAGGAAGAGCTGCCGCTTCCCGACGTGCGGACCTTCGCCCTGGTACGTCGTGAACATCTCCGCGAGCCAGCCGGTCGGCGTGGCGGCGCGGAGCGCGGTGCGGTCGTCGTCGATGTGCGCGGGCTCGATCATGTCGGCAAGCGTGTCGTTGCGAGCGCGCGCGGACGCGCGATCACTTCTTCGCGGGCGCCTTCGCGGCCGGAGCGCCGGCCGGCTTCGCACCCGCCGCAGGCTTCGCGCCCGCCGCCGGCTTCGCGCCTGCCGCCGGAGCCGCCGCACCCGGAGCCGCCGCACCCGCCGCGGGAGCCGCACCCGGAGCCGCCTTCTTCTTCGCGACCTTGAAGCGCGTGCGGACCTTCGGGAGGCCGTAGATCGAATCGTCCTTCGTGCGGCGCCCGTCCTTCTCGAGCATCTCGATGCGCTCCACGCGACGGAACACGTTGCGCGAGCGCGAGAGGGCGTTCTTCAGCTTCAGGCTCTTGTGGACGGACATGGCTTCACGATCTCCGGGCGGCGCGTCGATCGACGCGGTTCAGGTTCAGTTGTCTTTCGTCTGCGAATGACGCGGACCGGTGTAGTCCGCGGGGACGAAGTACGGGAGGTTCGGGTGGCGCGAGATCAGCGCGCGACGGAACGGCGACTTGTCGCCGCGCGGGTAGTCCTTGATGTTGTGGAGCTTGACCTCGAGCGCCTTCAGCCCCGGGTCGTCCTTGCTCGCGAACACGCCCGCGACGAGGAGTTGCTTGCCGGTGTCGTCGTAGCGGTACACGTTCAGCACGTCGATGCCGTAGCGCTCGGTGAGCGTGCGTTGCGTCTCCTCGAGAAGCGCGTCCTGATCGCGGTTGTAGGTCGCGACCGTCACGCCGAACGGCAGCGCGGCGTCGGCGTTGTTCGCTTCGGCGGGCGCTTGCGGTGCGCCCGAGTCGCCGCCTTCTTCGATCTGCTTGCCGTTGGCGAGCGCCTGCGCGTCGTGTTGCTGCTGCGTCGCTCCTTCGCCGCGGCGGTAGCCGTAGAGGTAGGCGCCGCCGAGCAGGAGCAGCCAGACGACCGCGAGCGTCGCGATGCCGGGGAGCGTGAGCCGCAGTTCGAACTCGTCGACGGCGCGTTCGCGGCGCACCTGCGCGAACGACGGCACGCGCGGCGGCGGTCCGTCGCCGCGCGGCGCGGGGACGTCGGGCGGCAGCGGAGAATCTTCCGCCGGGGTCTCCTTGTTCGCATCGCCGTCGGCGGGCAGAGGATGACCCGTGTCGCCGAACTTGCGTCCGGACGATCGGAAGATCTCGAGCGGATGCTTCTTCGGGCCGCTCATGCGACGTGCAGTGCCGATCCCCGTTTCGCGCAGCGGGTCAGAGAGATTCGAGGCTCGCGGGAGGCGCCGGACCGCTCCGGCTGGTGTCCTTCGCCGTCGAACCGGGGGATTTCACCGGACCGGGCCGATTTTTTCAAGCCGAGCGGCGCGAAGCCAGGGAGTCGGCGAGGCGAATCGCCTCGATCATCGAGCCCGGATCGGCGATTCCCTTGCCCGCGATGTCGAACGCGGTGCCGTGGTCCGGCGACGTCCGGACGAAGGGCAGGCCGAGCGTGACGTTCACCCCCCCGCCGAACGCGAGCAGCTTGACGGGGATCAACCCCTGGTCGTGATACATGGCGAGCACGGCGTCGAACTCGCCTTTGCGATGGCGGACGAACACGGTGTCCGCGGGGAGCGGACCGGCGACGTCGGCTCCGTTCGCGCGCGCGTGCGCGAGCGCGGGCTCGAGGATCTCCGCCTCCTCGCGTCCGAACAACCCGTGCTCGCCCGCGTGCGGATTCACGCCGGTCACGGCGATCCGCGGCCGCGCGATCCCGAACCGCTCGCGCAGCGATCGATCGAGGATGCCGAGGTCGGCCGCCACGTCGTCCGCGCGGATGCGGGATGCCACGTCCTTCAACGCGATGTGCCGCGTCGCGAGCGCGACGCGCAGCCCGCCGCCGACGAACAGCATCACGCCGCGCGGCGACCGCGACCGCTCGATCAACACCTCGGTCTGCCCCGGCCACGGATGGCCGGCGAGCGCGAGCGCTTCCTTCGAGAGCGGCGCCGTGACGATCGCGTCCACGTCGCCGCGCAGCGCCGCGTCGATCGCGGCCAAGAGTGCGGCCGCCGACGCCCGGCCCGACTCCGCGGACGGTCTCCCGATACCCAGCCGCGCGACGTCGTACCGCGCGACGGCGTGCGTGCGTTCACCGCGGATGCCGGCGGCGGCGAAGTTCTCCGGATCCCCGAACAGAGTGACGTCGAGCCGCGCGCGCTCTCCGGCATCGAGCGCCGCGAGCGCCTTCGCCGCCACTTCGCAGCCGATGCCCGCGGGATCGCCGGCGGTGATCGCGATGCGGACGCGGCCCGCCGGCGGCGCCGTCACTGCAGGACGTCCTGCCGCCACGCGGTCTCGATCTCCGCGAGCGAGCGCCCGCACGCCGTGGTCAGCGCCTCGTCGATGTCCTTGCCCGCGCCGACCGCGTTCAGCACCGCGCGGACGGCGCCGGGACCGTAGCGCTCGTGCAGGAACGCCACGATCGAGCGCGACGCCGCGTACTCCAGCTTCACGCGCTCCACGTCGGCATCCGATGCGAACGACTTCGGCATGGCCGCGAACGACGGCGCTTTCGCCCCGGCGCGCACCAGCTCCTTGATCAGGCCGTGCGCATCCGCATCGGCACCTTCACAGAACATCGCGATGCCCTCGTTCAGCCAGATCGGACACTGTGGCGCGATGTCGGCGATCACGCGGTGCGCGTACTCGTGGCTCGCGGTGCGCAGCACCGACGCGCGCTGGCGGTCGAGGTCGTCGATCGGGAGGCGGATCTTCCCGTCGTACAGGCCGCCGATCCAACCGTGCGCGCCGGTCGCCTTGCGGAAGTCCTCCTTCCCATACAGCAGGACGGTCGTGCTGCCGGTCGGGAAGTGGCCGATCTCCGCGCCGACTTTCGCGCGCGCGTCCTCGAGGATCGCGAGCAGCTCGTCGGCGACCTGGTAGTTCTCCGGCTTGCCGACGAACTTCAGCGTGAAGTCGTTGGAGAAGCGCGCGACGTAGTCGCCCGAGATCGCGAACTCGCGCTTCGCCTTGTCGAGGAGGTCCTGGTCGGCGGCGTCGGGCGCGAGCGCGATCCGCTTGGTGAGCGACGCGATCGCGGGTGCGAGCTGATCCTGCACGTAGTAGAGGACGCCGAGCAGGTGATGCACCGCCGGGTCGTCGGGGTGCTTCTCGCGCGCTTCCACGAGCACCGCCTCCGCGCGCGCGAAGTCGCGGACGCGCATCCACGCGTGGGCGAGGTTGACGCGGAACGCCGACTCGTCGGGCGCGAGCTCGATCGCGGCGTGGAAGTCCTCGATCGCGATGCCCGCGTGCCCGTCGTCGACGAGCGCCGCGCCGCGGTTGTTGCGCGCGGTCGCGAGGTTCTTCTTCAGCGCGGCGCTGTCGGGATCCTCGCGCACGGCGCGCTCGAGGAGCGCGATGGCGTCGGCAAACTTCTTCTTGCCGAGCAGCTCGAGCGCCTGATCGTTCAGCGCGCCGGCCGGCGCTTTCGCGCTGTCGCCGTCACCGGCGGACGCGGCGAGAGCGAACGACGCGAGCACGACGATCGAGAGCGCTGCGGACGAGAGGTTCACGACGCGGACTCCCGGGGATCGCGGATGCGGTCGATGAAGCGGCCGTAGCGATAGCCGATGCCGTGGCGCTCGTGGATCGCGACCACGCGGCGGTGATACCGCTCCGACAGCTCGTGCATCTTGTCGGCATAGGCGGGATCACAGAAGTAGACCCGGCACCCGAGCGGTCGTCCCTCGCGCAGATCGCAGCGTCCGCGCACGAAGAACGGGCAGCTCTTCGCGGGCGCGTCCGGGACAAGATCGCCGCCGTGCGTGCGCGCGTAGTCGACCTCGAGGTCGGTCGCGAAC
>CAZBOK010000391.1:0-4369 GCA_964493525.1 uncultured Phycisphaeraceae bacterium
CGGTCCGTTCGCAGCCCCTCGCGCTCGCGGCGCACACGGCCGCGCCCCCCGTGACGCTCGGGTTGATCGAAGGCGGCGCGATCTCGGGCGCGGTCGTCGACGAGGCGGGCGACGCGCTCGCCGGCGTCCGTGTCCATGCGGTTCCGCTCGCGCGCGATCCGCCGGAGCTGGTCCTCGCGTCCATCGCGGGGTCGTCGACGCTCACCGGGGCCGACGGGCTCTTCCGCCTGGAGCGGCTGCCGCTCGGTCAGTACCGCGTGATCGCGTCCGACGGACGCCACGTCGAAGCGGGCACGCAACCGGTCGTCAGCCGGGACGGACGCGTCACCGCGGGGCTGTCGCTCGTGCTCGCGCAGGGCCGCACGATCGAAGGCGTCGTCACCGATTCCCTCGGCCGCGGTTCGCCGTTCGCGCGCGTCACGCTGAGTGCGAGCGATCCGGACCGTCCGGTGCCGTTCTTGCCGCGCACCGCCGTCGCCGATGCCGCCGGGCACTACCGATTCGTCGGGATCCCGATCGAACCACCGCCGCGCACGCCGGCGACCGTCCCGACCAATTCGACCGATCCGCCGATTCCCGTCCCGCCGCCGCCGTTCCTCCACGTCACCGCCGAAACCGCGGCCGACGCGCCGAGCGCCGAGCACGAATTCGGCGAGACGGACGTCGATGCGACGCGACTCGCGACGGACGTGCGGCTCCGGAAGCCGTGACGGCGCAGAGCCCGCCGCGGCCGCTCGTCATCGCGCATCGCGGTGCGTCGTTCGACCTGCCCGAGAACACGCTGCCCGCGATCGCGCGCGCGCGGGAAGTCGGCGCCGACCGCATCGAGGTCGACGTGCATCGCACGCGCGACGGCGTCGTCGTGGTGCACCACGACGAAGATCTCGCGCGAGCCGCCGGCATCCCGCGCCGCATCGCAGACTCGACGCTCGCGGAGCTCGAGCGCATCCCGCTCGCGAAGCTGGCCGCAGGGCAGGTCGGCGCCGCACCGACGATTCCGACGCTGCGCGCAGCGCTCGCGAGCGCGGGTCCGGTCCCGCTCGTCGTGGAGCTGAAGGAGATCGCCGGCGCGTCCGGGGAATCCGTCGCCGAGTTCGTGCGCGCCGTGCTCGCGGACGTCGACGCGGCCGGCGCCGCCGCATGCACGTCGCTGATCTCGTTCTCCGACGCGATCGTTGCCGCCGCGCTGCCGGCGCTCGGACCGGATCGCGTCGGGGCGATCCGCGGCAGCGACAACGGGCCGCACGCGTGGCGCGACCTCGAGCGGTCGCCGACGTCGTTGGTGGTGGTCTCGCGGAAGATCGCAACGCCCGACGTCGTGACGCGGATCGCCCGCGCCGGCAAGCGAGTATTCGTGTACGCGCTCGACGACGCCGACTCGGTGCGCGCCTACGCCGCGGCGGGAGCGGCCGGGATCATCTCGAATCGGCCCGACGTCGCGCTCGCCGCGCTGCGCGGCTGATCACGCGGGCGGTCGCTCGGTCGGGCGCTCGGCCGGCGGCGGGACGACGGCGGCGACGTTCGAGCGGCGGTTCGTCCACAACGCACGCCCGACGGTCCACGCCACGATCGCGATGACGATGCAGATCACGGCGCGGTCGAAGTCGCGGATCCAGCGCCCCGCTTCCTCGATCGTCCCGCCGAAGTGATGCCCGAGCCAGACGGAGATCGGCGCCGAGAGCAGCGCGCCGGCGAGGTCGAGCAGCAGGAACGTGCGGTACTTCATCCCGAGCGTTCCCGCGGTGAAGTAGACGCAGCCGCGGATGCCGGCGAAGAACCGCGCGAAGAAGACCACCTTGAGCGCGTGCGCGTCGAACTGCGCCTGGACGCGCGCCATCCGCTCCGCGTGGAGGAGCTTGCGGAACAGTCGCCGCTCGAGGAGTCGCGGGCCGAATCGGCGACCAAGCCAGAAGAGGATCGAATCCCCGATCAGGATGCCGAGGACCGTCGTCGCCATCATCGAGTAGAGCTCGGCGCGCCCCTCGTAGACGACCACGCCGGCGCCGATGAGCGTGATCTCCTCCGGGATCGGCAGACCGAGCCCACACAGGACGAGGATCACCAACACGGCCGCGTAGCCGTGCTCGAGGAGGATCGACGAGATCATCAGGACGCCCAACGAGAACCCCGCGCCCCCACCGCGTCGGAGCGGGAGGGCGCGGGGCTCAGTGTAGTCGTGGCGTTCTCGTTCGGCTCGGCCGGATTCGCGCCGCGATCAGCGGCCGACCCACACCCAACCGGCGCCGTTCCAGGCCCAGTAACCGCACGCCGGCGGCGGCGGGAGCGGACCCGGAGGACCGGGCGCCACCATCACCGGGACGGCCCACGCGGGAGCGACGTACGGCGCGGGTGCGGCACACGGGGCGTACCGCTGCCCGCTCACCTGATCGAGGCCGTTGCCGATCAGCGCGCCGGTCAACAGGCCGATGCCGGCGCCCACCAGCGCGCCGCCGCCCGATCCGTGGCCGGACGCGTGGCCGATGATCGCGCCGGTTCCCGCGCCGAGCAGTCCGCCCGAGAGGGCGCCGCCCTGCGTGTAGGTCTGGCAGCCGGTCGCGGTGAACAGCGTCGCGAGCGCCGCGGCGCCGAGGACGGACTGGATGATTCGCTTCGACATGCTCGTCTCCATCTGACGCGTTCGACGATCGGCTCTAGTGTCGGGTCGCCGGCGGTTGCCCGCGGGCCGAAAAAAAAGTGGCCCGCCTACTCCCGACCCCCGACTCGGGACGACGCCGATTTCGAATCTCTTCGGCGCCCGCCGGAAGATCGGGCTCGACGATCACGGCCGCTCGAGCGAGCGCATCACTTCTCGAACGACCGCTTGCCGCTTCTCGCGCGGCAGGTCCGGATCATATCCCGGAAGCCGGACGGACCTTCGACCGAGCGCGACCATCGCGGCGAGGCGGACCCGTGCGTCGTCGTGGTCGAGGAATGCGGCGAGCCGCGCCGACGCGATCTCCGGCGATTCGGAAGCGCGCTCGAGCGCTTCGACCAGCCGCGCGGGCGCGGACTCCGGATCGGCGAGCGTCGCCTCGATCGCCGCGGCGGCCGATCGCTGCGACGCCGCCGCGACCGCCTCCGGGTCGGCGAGCATCCGCGCTTCGAGATCGTCCGGGTCGGCCGCGAGCGCCCGCGCGGCGAGCGGCCCGAGCTCCGCAGGGCGCGCGCGCGCCCGCAGCAGCAGTTCCTTCGCGGCGATCGCGCGCTCGAGGGATGACGCGAACGGCGCCCGCGCGTCCGGAGCGAGGCGGCCGAACTCCGCCGATGCGCGCGGGTCGGTGCGGATCGCCAGGAGGAACGCGGCGTTGTCGATCGCGAAGCGGACGGTGTCGTCCTTGTCGCGCGCGAGCGAGAGCGCGATCAGCGGTCGATCGTCCCCCATCACCGCGTCGCTCGCGGTCGCCGCGAGGATCGCCGGTCGATCGGCGACGCATGCGGCGAGCACCGCGGCCGGCGCGCCGACGTGCGCACTCGCGAGGTCGTCCTTCACGGCGGGTGCGTTCGCTCGCGCCACGAGCCGCCCGACGTCGAGCCGCGCCGACGCGTCGGCGGACCCGAGCAGGAGCGCGCACTGATCGAACAGGAACACCCATGCGGAGGGGAACTCCGCGGCGAACGTGCGGAGCAGGACGCGGAACTCCTCGACCGGCATCAGATGGATCGGCACCCACTGACAGAGGAAACCGCCGGGCGCGAGGCGCGCCGCGCCGCGCCGGTAGAACTCGGTCGAGTAGAAGTGCACCGCGGCCGGCGTGTACGGCGGGAGCGGCTCGAGCGTGATCACGCCGAACGGTGCGCCGTCGCGCGCGACGAACTCGCGGCCGTCGCCGATGCGGACCCGCACGCGCGTCGCGGACGCCGCCGCGGCCGCCAGATCATGGTTCGACTCCGCGAACCACGGCAGGAGCCGCACGACGGCCGGCGACAGCTCGACGATCTCGAGGTCGGCGACTTCGGGATGCAGCGAGATCGAGCCGGCCGTCGTTCCGGTGCCGCAGCAGATCACGAGCGAGCGCGCGGGATCCTGCGCGAACAACGCCGGGAGGTGGCCGAGCATCCGCATGTAGCCGTAACGCGACCCGGTGCCGGCGGCCTGGAACGCGTCGGTGTAGAGCGCGCGACCTTCGCGCGGCCCGAGGTCGGCCACGGTCGCGATCGTCGAGCGGTCTTCCTGAACGGCAAGGATTGCGCGCGACGCCGCGGGCGCCGATCGGAACACCGGCGTCGCGGACAGGAGGTCGGCGTCGCGCGGGACGAGGACGACGGCGGCCGCGACGACGCCGCACGCGAGCGCGCCGCGGCGGCCGGCGACGAGCGCGGCGGCGAGCGCGAGCACGACGCCGGCGACCTCGACGACGGCGCGCGCCGG
>CAZBOK010000392.1:0-4366 GCA_964493525.1 uncultured Phycisphaeraceae bacterium
GGAGAGACAGAGGAAGTTCACCCCCGCCGTGTCGCGCGCGTGCTTGAAAGCCGCCGCCGGCTTGCCGACACCGTCCGACACGCTCGAGTGGCTGTGAAGATTGCCGAACACGCAACGCCAAGAAGGCGCTTTCGATGCGACGGCCGCATGAGGCGCGGCCGGATCGATCGCTGCTCGGAGGAACTGGCCCTCCGGTGATCGCGCGCAGGCGAGCGCGAACGAGACGACGGACAAGCAGGACAGAGCGGTGAGACGCTGGCGCATCGACGATCCCCCAAGTCGAAAGCGGAGGGAGCGCACAACCCCAACGCCAAAGCGGAGGAAAATCGGCCGGCTTTCGACGCGAGATCGAAAGTTCTGGGAGTGCCGCGCGGCGCCGCCCATCCACGCCGTGAGGGCGCGGCTCGAACGGTCACTGGTGCGAGCTGCCGAGGTCTGGTGAGGCGCGTGTCACGGCGCACTCGTTGGCCACGTCGCGTGGGGGGCGGGTGGGCGCCGAGATCGATGCGAATTCCGCAGTTCGTTTCGCGCGGCGATCCCGCTCTTGCCGTGGGAGAGACGCCGGCCCGGGGAGAGCCGGGGAGATTCGGGCGCTGGGATCCGCGCGGCCGTCCGCAAACACACTCGGGGGAAGTTCTCGCAACACCTGCGTCAGCGCACCCTCGACTTCACGCAAGGGAAAGGAAGAACGCACATGGCTCCAGCCACCATGAAGGCTCCGAAGCGCACAAACGGCGCGGTCACGAAGATCAGCCCGTCGCGACGCATCTGCAACATCGAGCCCTCCAGGGAGATCGAGAACGACTGGCGATACGAGGACGCGCTCGCCGCCGGCGCACTCGGAGCGCCCGCAGCACTCCCGCCGTCGGTCGACCGCCGGCAGCCCTGGTGGACGATCGAAGACCAGGAGGACACGGGCTCGTGCGTCGGCTGGGCGTCGGCCGAGGGCGTCGTCCGCTACCACCTGGTGCAGGCCGGCAAGCTCCTCAAGACGGAGCCGCTGTCCCCACGCTACGTCTGGATGGCGTCGAAGGAGACCGACGGCTTCACCGCCCGGCCCGGCACGTTCGTCGAGGAGGAGGGAACCTCGCTGAAGGCGGCGCTCGACGTGTGCCGGAAGTACGGCGTCGTGAAGGAGTCCCTCTTGCCGTTCCACATCGCGGCGAAGATGTACACCGGATCGGAGAACGCGTTCTACGCGATCGCCGCGCAGCGCCGGGTCACGTCCTACTTCAACCTGCTCAAGAACCTGAACCAGTGGAAGGCGTGGCTCGCGACGCACGGACCGATCCTCGCCGCGCTGAACGTCGACCAGACGTGGGACAACGCGACCGCGACGCACGGCATGCTCGACAACTTCATGCCGAACACGGTGCGCGGCGGCCACGCGATCGCGGTCGTCGGCTACACGGCGACCGGCCGCTTCATCATCCGCAACAGCTGGGGCGTGAACTGGGGCGACAAGGGGTTCGCGTACGCGACGCCGGCATACATCGCGGCCGGCTTCTTCGAGGAGTCCTACGGCGTCACGGTCTGACGCGCGCGACTGCGCGAGTTGACAGAAAGCGGCGTCCTCGACGGCTGCGCTCTCCTGGACGCGCGTGAACGCCCCATCAGTCCCCCCACGTGCGCTCGCAGCTTTCATCGGACGCGGCACTCCCCTGAGACGATGAGGCAAGGTCCAGACGACTGGTCGTCTCGGGGGAGCGCTCTTCTCCCACGAAAACTGAACGCGGCGACGCCGCAAACATCTCGCCCGGCCTGCGCTCGTCGACCAGGTACCCGCAACGCGAGCAGCCGGGGACCCGTGTCGGGGTGCCGGGTCCATGTGTTACCTAGCCGCGGCTACCATCCCCCCAGCGGCGGTTACGAATTTCGAAGAACTCGCGGATCGCCTCTGCGTCTCAAGATCGCAGAGGATTCGTAAACATTTGTAAACATATTCATGATCATCGGTTGCGTCGTCACAATTTCCCGTCGATGCGTCGCCACGCGAGCGGCTTGACGATAGAATCCCGTGTGGGGTGCATCGAGAGAAGGAGTGTGTGATGTCGGAAGCACAGCGCACCATGGGTGCGACCATCGCGATCGGCAGCAACGACTCGCGTCAGATAGCTACTTCTGATCCTCGGCAGGTCAAAAACCCGCGAGCGCCGACGAGAAAGCGGAAACCGCGCCTTCGCGCACGACCCGTTTAGCCAGGATGCGCTTCGACATCTTGGTGCCGGGAGGGCCGATCCGGTCCAACGGGCCATTATATCGCCCGGTTCTACCCAGGGGTGCTGCCATTGTCGCCAATCGGGCGAGGACCGAGCTCGGTTGGGACGTCACAGTTTACGACGGGTATTCGACACCGTCCGCCTTGGCGCAGTACCTAGCATCACTTGAGAAACAACGACCACACCTGGTGGGCCTAGCTTGCCACGGGGGGCCATCTCTTCCCGAACTAGTTCAACTTATGCACAGGATTCGTTCCAAGTTGCCGCGCGTACCATTGGTCGTCGGGGGAAACCTTCCGTCAGTAGCAGCTCTCGAATGCGCTCGCGTGCTTCCCGGTCAATGCGTGATTCTTTCTGGCGATCCAAACGCAACCGACCTCGCAATGTGCATGGACGTCGCGAGCAAGAGTGGCGCACGCGCCGAGATCGTGACCGGTCACCTCGCTCACTCATGGGACTATCCCCCTGACCTGAGCTCTATCTTCGGCGGATTCCAGCGCTATCTTCGTTACCCGGACTTCGAGTATCACCTCGACACTCAACGAGGGTGTCCATTCCGGTGTTTCCACTGCGGCACGGGACGGCCCGGTCAACTCGGTCGCGTCACGTACCGTGCGCTCGACTCGCTTGCGGACGAGATCTCGCAACTCCGCCATCAGTGCCGAATCGCAAGACTCCCACGGCCTCCGTTATGGATCGCCGATGAGACCTTCTTCTCTGACCCGTCCCACTCAGCCGCAGTCTGCACCATCTTGGGAAGATATGGAAAACACTGGCGCGCACAAACGCGTCCTGACACCGTAACCCCTGCAGCCGCCACGCTCGCATCGGCGAATGGGTGTTCGGTTCTCGCACTCGGTGTGGAGATACCTGTCGATCGAGGTCTGACGCTACTTGGAAAACGAGAGCGAATGGACACGGTCCGCGACGCGTTTCGCAACTGTCGGACAGCGCACTTGAAATCCGAGGCCATACTCGTTGTCGGTGCAGACGCAGATCCATCCACCGCCAAAGACAAGTTGGATGCCATTACGGAACTACGCGCGCATTCAGTGCAATCCTATATATATCATCCAGTTCCCGGTTCTCCGTGGTGGCCTCGTTCTAGGCATTACACGATGACGCGAGATCCGCTGCGCTTCTGGAGGCGAAGCGATTTCCATAGTCCCCCACTCGGGCGAAAGCGCTCGATCGCGGCGAGAGTTATCGCGGAGTTTCTCACATTACAGTGCTGGGATTCCGATGGACCTAGCCCCACGAAGCGTCGGCGCACACCGTTCAAGAATCGCGTCGCAAGAGTTGTCTGTCCAACGTGCGATACGCGCTTCACCGTTCGCCCGTTGATTAGACACGATGCGGGACACGCATATTGGTCGGTCTCTGGAAAACGCGAACTCTGGGTTGCAATTGGCAAGCGGCGCGCACTGCGTTACGCAAGGATCAGTGGCGACCACGAGAATATCCTTTCGAAGTGTGCGTCGCTTCGAGGAGTTCCAAGGCTGATGGGCGCATACTGCCCCCGTTGTCACACGTCTGATCGGATTCGAACGCGGATGACGCGTCCGAAACGTGAGCGCGCCACGGTGGAAATGACAGTGCCGTCCATGCATTTGTGAGGGGAAGGACCGATTCGTTCGAACGCGAGCTCAGACTTCGCGCAGCTGAACGTTAGCGAGAATAGGAGATTAGTGGGTGGGGCAGAATCATAACCACAAGAGCAGCACAGGTCACAAGCGGCGACATTGGCTCAAGTTGCTCGGCATACCGGCTCGCTCCGTCTTGCGCCGTGTGCGCGAGCGGTGGAAACCCTGGCTCGCTGGGCTCGGCAAGTTCCTCGTCGTCGGAATCGCCACCGGTATCATTGTCGGCTTGTTCTCCACTTGGATGTGGACTGTCTATTTCGAGCAACGGACCAGAATCATCACGATACCAGTGTTGATTACTGGTGGCGATCCCCAGGGGAGTCAATTCGCCCTGGGAGTCAGCAGGGCTCGCGAGCAAGCTGCGATGCTCGGATTGGACACGCTCGGATACCAGACCGTGCGGCCGTTGTTTCTGAACGAGGAAGATCTTGCGCGGGATGTCACGCCGCAAGGTAAAGGAGACGGTCATGCGCTGACCGCAATTAGCGAATGTGATGCATCGCT
>CAZBOK010000393.1:0-4348 GCA_964493525.1 uncultured Phycisphaeraceae bacterium
CCCCGCGCGCTGGCTCGCGAGCGACGCGGGCGAGATCGCGATCGGGAAGCGCGCCGACCTCGTGCTGCTCGATCGGGATCCGCTCGCCAACGTTGCGGCGACCCGCGCGATCCGCGGCGTGATGCTCCGCGGCCGCTGGCTCGACCGCGCCGCGCTTGACGCGATGCTCGAGCAGGTGGCGGAGTCGGCGGAGCGGGGGTGAGAGAGTCCGGCTCCGGGTCACGATTGCGAGGTGCCGGCAGGGACCCCGTGGAAAACTGACAACCCGGTGTTCGCTCGGACCGCGATCTCCGCCCTGCGTGACGGATGTCGGCATCACGGCGTGCGGCAGCTTTGCCGCGCCGCCGGTCCCTCGAGGCCGCATCCGCAAGCGGAGGATCCCATGCTGCTCGCCTCGCGAATCGTCATCTCCCTGGTCGGACTTGCTCTCTCGACGCTCGTGCCGAGGTCCGCTCCGCGCCAGAACCCGGTCACGATCGCGCCCGACCCGCTCACGATCGACACCGTGTTCCAGGACGGCTTCTGGCGGCCGCGGCTGCACTGGCACGACGTCCCGAACGAGACCGGCTACGTGTTCGAGCGCTACCGCTGGAAGGACGGCCGCTGGATCAATCACCTGCGGGAGAGTGCATTGATCGGCCGCGATGTCACCGTGCGGGTCGACAAGCCGCGAGCAACGGACTCGAAGGGGACCGAGACCTTCCGCTATCGCGTTCGCGCGACGGGTAATCGGGACAACCCCTGGTCGTATTGGCAGCAGGTGACCGTCCACAACTGACAACCGGCGCCATTCGCCGACTTCGCGCCGCGTCCCGTGAGGGACGCGGCCCGCGCGGAACTCATCTCTCGACTCTCTCGATCAGAGGCTCTCATGCGTTGGCACGCAGCCATCCTCACGTTTCTCTTTCCATTCGCGTCGGCCTGCTCGACGCTCACTTCTCCGCGGCCCGGCCCGATGGAGACTCCACTCGGCAGCGCGAAGGACGCCTCGGGGACCGAGCGCCGCTACCGGCTCCAAGGCTGGGTCGGCGGCCCAGCGCAACTGATCGTGAGCACGCGAACGGAGACGGCGGAGTTCGGTGTCGACGTGGGCGATGTCGACCGCAAGTTCGCAAGCGAGCGCCACGTTGCCCCATGGCAGGGCGTGCGGGTGGCGGCGGTTCGCAATGGCTCCGCCGCGGCGCGCGCCGGTCTCGCCGCCGACGACGTCATCACCACGGTGAACGACCGGCCGGTGGCAGGCCGCACCATGTTCGCGGAGTTCATCGAGCGCGAGCTACCGGTGCACGAGACGGCGCGATTGTCGGTCGTGCACTGTGCGGACCCGTCCGTCGCTCCGGAAAAGCGCACGGTCGTGCTGACTCCCGACGCCGCAGAACGAGACGCCGGAGCCGACGAAGCGATTCCGCTCGCGACGCTCGAGCCGCTCGAGCAGTGCGCCGGGATGCAGGTGGTGGAGCTGCCGGCCGACGCGGCACGTGCCGCGTTCGGAGACAACGCGCCTGCTGTGGCGATCGCTGCGGTCGTGCCGGGCGGGCCGGCGTATCGCGTGGGGTTGCGCGGCGGCGATCGGATCCTGAAGATCGATGGCGCACCGATCGCGAACCTCGCCGCAGCCCGCGCGATCGTCGCGGAGCGCGTGGAGCAGCTCGCGACCGGGCCGGCGATCCTCGCTCTCGACGTCGATGGCGCCCTCGGTCCGCACTCTGCGTCGATTCCACTGGTAGCCGATACCGGCGCGGCGACGAGCTTCTCGGTCCCGATCGCGTTCGAATACCAGGCGAACGCGATCCGCACCGAGTGGAAGTCGCTCCAGTTCGTGTTCCCGTTGGGCCCGAGCTTCAAGAGCCAGTTCCTCGACTCACCGACTCGCTCCCCGCGCACGCAGTCGCGCCGGTCGTTGCTCCCCTTGCGCCTGCTCGACATCGAGCACACGCCGACCGAGGACTGCATCCGGCTGTTCTGGCTGATCCACTGGCGCACCGCCGCCCGCGCCCCCTGAACGCGAGGCGGGTGGGTCTCAGTGCCCAGCGGGCTGCGACGCCGCCTCTCTGGCGTGCGCGGCCCGCTCCGCCTCGTATTCCGCGGGTGTCAGCGGATTCGAATACGGCCCGATCCTACCGAGCCGGTCGAGCGCCCAGTCGCGATTGCGTTTGAGGAGCGAGTTGCCGGGATCGGCGCGGAGCGCCTCGTCGAGCAGGCGGATCGCGCGCCCGTAATCGCCGCCGAACATCGCGATCGATCCCATCGCCCCGACAAAGCCCGGGTGATCGGGAAAGCGCGCCGCTCCGGCGCGCAGGATCTCCCCGGCGAAGTCGCAGTCGCCGTAGGCGAGCCCGACCTGTTCGGCGATGAAGAGGTACTCCGCCGGATCCGCCGGCCCGAGGCGCAACAGCTCGCGCGCGTTCAAGAGCCCGCGCTCCCGAAACTCTGTCTGCTGTTCCGGCGGCAGGTTCTGCACCAGGTCGGTCTCGATCAGGAACGCGACGCGCCGCGCGACGCGGGTCGCGTCCTGCCAGACCGCGGGCAGCGACGCAGCATGGAGGAGCATCGCTTCCGCCACCCGCCAGGAGGCGCGCCGCTCCGCGAGCGGCGTCGAGACCGGCTCGATCGTGGCGAGGCCGAGGAGCGTGGCGAGCGAGCCCTCGGGGTTGACCGCAACGATCTCCTCGAGCGCGGCCGCGACCTCGGCGCGCTGACCGCGCGCGATGCGCGGGGCGAGCTCGACGAGTCGTGCGGCGCCGGCGCGAAACGCCGGCGTGCGCGGGAAGTCCTGGAACAGGTCGATCGCATCGGACTCCGAATCGCTGGCCGCGGCCGCGAGTATGCAGCGCCCGGCGAGCGCCGCGACCGAGCGCCAGGACTCACCGGGGTCCGCCGATCGACCGAGCGTCACCAGCGTCGCGCAGAGGTCGCGCATCTGGTTCTCGATCGCCTCGCCGAACTGTTCTCCGATCGGCGCGAACGCCGCGTCGTCGACGTTCCCAGAGCGGATCGCGTCGATCAGCAGGATCGTCAAGGTCGCGTTCTCGTCCTCCGGGAACAGCGCGCGCGAGAGCGCCGCGCGCTGGCGCGCCTCGTCGAAGCGGCCCAACAGGAACAGGCCCATCATCAGCCGCTGCATCGCGAGGAAGTGCGTCGGGTTCGCGGCGAGTGAGGCCTCGAAGCGCTCGACCGCCTTCGGCATCGTTGCGGCGAGCAGGCCGGCCGCGTACTCCCGATCGGCGTCGTCCAGCCCGTCCGCCTCCGCCTCGCGCGTCATCCGCTCGGCGACGTCGGGCGGGCTGCCATCGGTGAACGCGAGGTCGGCGCGCAGCAGCAGAGCATGGCCGCGCCGGTTGCCGAGGTCGGTGCGCGAGAGCAGGGCGTGCAGCCGCTGCCCGACCTCGTTCCTGCGCCCGAGCGCGATCAACGCGTCGATGCGGCTCGCCTCGACTCGCGGATCGTCGATGCCGGCCGCGGTGAGCGCGTCGGCCTGCTCGAGCGCGGCCCTCCAATCGCCGCGGCGGGTCTGGATCTCGATCGCTCGGACGCTCGCGAGCAAACCGTTGTCGCGCGCCTCCGCGCTGGCACGGCGCTCCGACCGGTAGAGCTGCGTGGAGACGGCGAGGCCGGCGGCCAGCACCACGAACAGCGCCGCGATGCTCGCCGCGAGCGCCGGGTTGCGGCGCGCGAACTTCGCGAGCTGGTCGAACGGCGTCGCGCGCCGGGCCAGGATCGGCTCGTGGTTCAAGAAGCGGCGCAGGTCCTCGGCGAGCGCGAGCGCCGACCCGTAGCGCCGCGCCGGCTCCTTCTCGAGGGCGCGTGCGACGATCGGCTCGAGGTCGCCGCGCAATCTCCGGTCGATGCGGCCGAGCGGCAGCGGGTCCTGCTCCTCGATGATGCGCGCCGCGGCCGCGAGGGAGCGGCCGCCGAGTTCGTAGGGGAGCAGTCCGGTCAGCAGCTCGTAGGCGATGACCCCGAGCGCGTAGACGTCGGTCGCGGCGCCGACCTCGTCCTGCGCGCCGCGCGCCTGCTCCGGGCTCATGTACTGCGGCGTTCCGACCATTGCGCCGGTGGCCGTGGCCGCTTCGCCGTCGAACCCGACCGCGTGCGTGACGCGCGCGACGCCGAAATCGAGCACGTGCGGGTCGCCGCGCTGGTCGACCAGCACGTTCGCGGGCTTCAGGTCGCGGTGCACGATTCCGTGGCGGTGCGCGTGGTCGACCGCCTCCGCGACCCGCGCGACCAGCTCGACGCGCCCGCGGACGTCGAGGCCGCGCCGGTCGGCGAACGCCGTCAGCATCTCCCCTTCGATGTACTCCATCGCGTACCACGGCTGGCTCGCCGCCGAGTCACCGCCGAGGTC
>CAZBOK010000394.1:0-4341 GCA_964493525.1 uncultured Phycisphaeraceae bacterium
GCTCGCGACGACGACCGCCCGCGCGCCGCGAGCGACGAGCCCGCGCGTCACGACGCGGCCGAGGCCGGTGCCGCCGCCAGTCACGATCGCGATCTTCCCCGCGAACGCGGCGTCGTGTGTCTCCGTCATCGGTGCATCTCCGGTCGATTGCGGTCGTGCGCGTCGCGCGTTAGCTTCGGCGCCCGAAGAAGGTGGGCGATTAGCTCAACGGTTAGAGCCGTACCTTTACACGGTGCAGGTTGAAGGTTCGAATCCTTCATCGCCCATCACTCTTGCACCGAGTCCCACATGCGAACTCCGTGGCTCGTCACCGGCATCGCGACTCTTGCGGCGGCCGCCCTGATCGCCGTCGCGAGCGGTCGCGAACCGCTCCGCGCGGACCCGCACGCTTCCGACGATGCGACGCAGCCGGCGAGCGCGAGCGCCCCGGCCGCGACTCTGCTCGATCGATTGCCGGGCTCGTGGAACGGTGAACAGAAGGCCGGCTCGGTCCTGCTGTTGGAGTCGGCGCGTTGGCAGTCGGTCCTCGGCGGCCAGTTCCTCGAGGGCACGATCGACACGTCCGATCCGATCACCGGCAAGGTCGTGTATCAGGCGCGCGCGTTGCTCCGCGTCGCGCAAGGCCGCGCGACGCTGCACTGGTTCGACTCGAACGGCGACGCGCGGCGCTACGAGGGCGCGCAGGACGGCGACTCGCTGGTGCTCGCGCGCGAGGCGCTCGAGGGCCGCGAGTCGGTGACGATCGCGAAGGACGGCGACGGCGTGAAGATCACGTTCGTGCGCGGCGCGGCCGCGGGTCGTCCGGAGGCGCGCGTCGAGTCGACGTACAAGCGCGTGATCGAGCGCGCGAGCGGCAAGAAGAAGAAATCGAAGAACGCGGACGGCGGCTGACGATGACGATCTCCTGGCGATACGCGGCGCGGATCACGCGCCCCTTGATGCTGCTCGCGTTCCTCGCGCTCTTCGGCGCGCCGACCGTCGTCACGGTCGGTTGCGGCCACGGCGACGGCGACAGCGAAGACGAAGGGGAGATGCTCGAGGACGAACCAGACGACGCCGGCAGATCCGCGCTCGTCGCGCCGCCGGTCGAGATCACCGAGCAGGACGTGACGCGCGTCATCGCCGCGCTGCTCGCGCTGCGCCCGCAGGTCGAAGCGCTCCATGTCGAGCGTTACCCCGATGCGTCCGCGCGCCCGCCGCTCAAGATCGGCGCGGACATCGCGAGCTTCCTCGGACCGAAGGCCACTCCGATCCTGCGCCGCGAAGGGTTCGCGAGCGCGGAGGAGTTCGATGCGCTCCTGGCGAACGTGCTCGTCGCGTGGCAGCGCGTGCAGCTCGGCGAGACCGGCGGCTTCGATTCGGGCGAGCGCACGTTCACGTTGCGCAGCGCGCGGCAGGCGCAGGAGGAATCGCTCCGCAAGCTCGGCGAGGACCAGACCATCGCGCCGACCGAACGCCGCAAGCGCGAGCGCGAGATCAAGGCGCAGATCGACGAGATCGACGAGCAGCTCGCCGAGATTTCCGACCGGTCCCTCGCGTTGAAGAGCAGATTCGATAACGTGCCGCGGAAGAACCTCGAGGCGGTGACGAAGCACAAGGCCGAATTGGCCCGCCTCTTCGCGCCGCGCTGATCGGATCCCGCCGAATGACCCGGAACCGCCCGACCCCGCCCCACGGCGCGGTGCTTGCCGTGCTTTCCATCGCGATGTGCGCACCGCTCGTTCTCGCGGCGTGCTCGAAGCCCGTGGACGACAAGGCCGCGGCCGCCGGCGCGAACGGCGCGGCGAACCCGAACGCCACGGGCGGCGCGAGTGCGGCCGGCGCGATGCTCGATCCCCGCGAGAAACACCTGAAGAACCTGAAGCAGCTCACCTTCGGCGGCGAGAACGCCGAGGCCTACTTCTCGTTCGCGGGCGACCGGCTGATCTTCCAGTCGACGCGCGACGGGCTCGGCTGCGACCAGATCTTCGTGATGAAGCTCGACGGCAGCGACGTCCACATGGTCTCGGACGGGCGCGGCCGCTGCACCTGCTCCTACTTTCTCCCGGGCGACTCGAAGATCCTCTACGCCTCGACGCACCTCGCTTCGCCCGACTGCCCGCCGCCGCCCGACCGGTCGCACGGCTACGCGTGGGCCGTGTACCCGAGCTTCGACATCTTCACCGCGAACGCTGACGGCTCGAACGTCGCGCGGCTCACCGAGACGCCCGGCTACGACGCGGAAGCCACGGTCAGCCCCGACGGCAAGAAGATCGTGTTCACATCCGCGCGCGACGGCGACCTCGACGTGTACGTGATGAACGTCGACGGCACCGACGTGAAGCGCCTCACCGACGCCGTGGGATACGACGGCGGCCCGTTCTTCAGCCCCGACTCGAAGCGCATCTGCTGGCGCTGCGATCACCTCGACACCGACGAGGAGCGCAAGACGTTCAAGGACCTGCTCGGCAAAGGGCTGGTGCGGCCGTTCGCGCTCGAGCTGTGGGTGATGGACGCCGACGGCGGCAACAAGCGGCAGGTCACGAAGAACGGCGCGGCCAACTTCGGACCCTTCTTCACGCCGGACGGGAAGAAGCTGATCTACGCGTCGAACGTCGACGACTCCGTGCACCACCGCGAGTTCGACTTGTACCTCGTCGACATCGATTCCGGCGCGACCGAGCGCGTGACCTACACGCCGCAGTTCGACGGCTTCCCGATGTTCTCCCCCGACGGCAAGCGGCTCGTGTTCGCGTCGAACCGCAACGGCAAGCAGCAGGGCGAGACCGACATCTTCATCGCCGACTGGGTCGACTGACCGCGGTCACGCCTTCAGGAACGTCAACAGCTCGCGCACCGCCGAGGACATCGCGCGATCGCGCGCGGTGACGGCGAAGAATCGCCGCGCGATCGGCAGGTCGCGCACGTGGACCATGGCGAGACGCCCGCGCTTCAGCTCGTCGGCGATGTAGATCGTCGAGAAGAACGCGAGCCCCATTCCGGCGAGCACCGCTTCGCGCACGACGTCGTTCGCGCTGACTTCGAACGCGGCGTCGAGGTCGCGGCCGAACTCGAGGCCGACGCGCGCGAGCGCGCGCTCGACCGCGTGGCGCTGCCCGGAGCTCTTCTCGCGCACCACGAAGCGCCGGCCGCGCAGCTCGGCCGCGTCGATCCGCTTCCCCGCGAGCGGATCGTCCGGCGCGCAGGCGACGACGAATCGATCGCCGACCAACGGCCGCGCGATGAGCCGCGCGTCGACGGGATCGGAACCGACCACCGCCACGTCGACCGTGCCCTTCAGCACCCACTGCAGCACCTGGTCGGAGTCGTTGATCCGCATGATGATGTGGACGCCCGGGTTCCGCTTGGCGAACTTCGCGAGGGCGCGCGTCACCACGAACGGCGCGGGAACGCCCGACGCGCCGAGCACGAGCTCGCCGATCTGCCCGCGACGCTGCCGCGACAATGACGCGACGGCGGCGTCCTTCGCGGCAAGCAGCCGTGCGACGTGCGAGAACAGCGTGCGAGCTGCCGCGGTCGGCACCACGTTGCGTCCGCGGCGGCGGAACAGCTCCACCTCGAGCGACTCCGCGAGCGCCTTCAGGTGCGCGCTGACCGTCGGCTGCGAGAGCGAGAGCGAGCGCGCGGCATCCGAGAACGAGCCGCTCTCGAACACGCGCGCGAAGACCTCGATCTGCCTCAGGGAGACGTCGTGCTTCCGTCGGGTCATGGGCGCGCGACTCTAGCGATCCCCACCGGTCAAGACGCGCGACGCGGCGTGCCGAAGAAGGAGCAACCGCATCGGAGCTTCCGCGTGCCCGTTCTTCCCGACGGCGGCCGATCGAACGGCCGCGACGATGACGACGACGGCGTCCTGCTCGCCGACGCGCTCGCGTCCCAGGAGACGCGCTCGCTGATCGACGTGCTGCCGACCGCGTTGCTCGGAATGGACGCGCGCGGCCGCGTGATCGTCGCGAACGACGCGGCGCGCGAGCGGCTGCAGTTCCGGAACGAGTTGCTCGACCTCGTCGCGGTGACGCGCGTCGGCGCGACGCGTCACGACGGTCGCGGCCAGTTCCTGCTCACCGTCGGCCGCGTCCCGCGGCTGCGATTCAATGCCCGCGACGTCGAATGGCGCACCAGCGCGTCGACGTCGGTGCGGCTCTTGGTCGTCGACGACGCCGAGACGCCGAACGCCGGCGAGCCCGCGCAACTCCGCGCGCGAATCTCGCTGCAGCTCGACGCCGTCGAGCGCGCCGCCGATCTCGTCGGCCCGGCGCTCGACGACGCCGACCCGTCGTCGCGAGCGCACGCCGTCGACGGACTGCGGCGACGGCTGCGCGATCTCCGCCTCATGATCGA
>CAZBOK010000395.1:0-4332 GCA_964493525.1 uncultured Phycisphaeraceae bacterium
GACAGCTCCCGGGCCGGAAGGTCGGCCGCGAGTGGAAGTTCTCGCGCCAGGCGCTGATCGACTGGGTCGCGTCGGGCCGCTCGCGCGACTTCCTCGACGTCGAGGACACGCTCGACGCGCCAGGGAACGGCGCACCGTCGGCGCAAAACGTCGGCAAGGGCGCGCACGGCGCACCGACCGCGCGCCCGCTCCAGCGCCCCGCGCCGCGCACGCGACCCGACCGCGAAGTGTCCGTCGAAGAAGATTGATGGCGTCGAACTCCGCCCGACCGAACCCAGTGATCGAGAGGACGAATCCGTGACCGACGTCGAGACCCGGGGGATGAACCTGAACTTCGACCTCTCCGAGGAGCAGGCGATCCTGCGCGACACCGTGCGTCGATTCGCCGAGGAAGAGGTCGCGCCGCGCGCGATGCAGATGGACAAGACGTCGACGTTCGACATGACGCTGTGGGAGCGCATGCGCGAGGTCGGCTTGACCGGCATCCCGATCCCCGAGGAGTTCGGCGGCGCGGGGATGGACACGCTCTCCTACATCCTCACCATCGAGGAGCTCGCGCGCGTCTGCGGTTCGACGGCGCTCACGCTCGCCGCGCACGTGTCGCTCGGCTCGTACCCGATCTTCGCGTGGGGGAACGACGCGCAGCGGCGCAAGTACGTCCCCGATCTCGCGAGCGGGCGGAAGATCGGCACCTTCGGACTCACCGAGCCGAACGCCGGCTCCGACTCGGGCGGTACCAAGACGCGCGCGGTGAAGAAGGGCGACCGCTACGTGCTGAACGGCACCAAGTGCTTCATCACGAATGCGAACATCGGCCACACCTTCCTGGTGACGGCGAAGACGTCGGACGAGCCCGGCTCGCGCGGCATCTCGGCGTTCATCGTCGAGGACGGGTTTCCCGGGTTCCGCCGCGGGCAGAAGCTCGAGAAGCTCGGCACGCGCGGCTCCGATTGGGCCGAGCTGATCCTCGAGGACTGCATGGTCCCGGCCGAGAACCTCGTCGGCGAAGAAGGGTCCGGCTTCAAGCTGTTCATGAAGACGCTCGACGGCGGCCGCATCTCGATCGGCTCGATGGCGCTCGGTCTCGCGCAGGGCGCGTTCGAGCGCTCGGTGAAGTACGCGCGCGAGCGGACGACCTTCGGCCGACGCATCGGCGAACACCAGGCGATCGCGTTCAAGCTCGCCGACATGGCCACGCAGATCGCCGCGGCGCGCCACCTCGTCTACCACGCCGCGCGATTGAAGGACGCCGGCCGTCCGTTCGGCAACGAAGCCGCGATGGCGAAGCTCGTCGCGTCCGAAGTCGCGATGAAGGTGACCTACGACGCGATCCAGGTGCACGGCGGTTACGGCTACGCGGTCGAGTACGAGGTCGAACGGTTCTGGCGCGACGCCAAGCTGTGCACGATCGGCGAGGGCACGAGCGAAGTGCAGCGCCTCGTGATCTCCCGCACCCTGATGAAGTGAAACAGCCCGTTCGGCGATACCGCAAGACCGTCGCGCGATGCGACGAATGGACCGGGTAGGAACCCATGAACGTCGTCATCACCGATGCAGTGCGCACGCCGATCGGACGCTTCCTCGGCGGGCTCAAGGACAAATCCGCCGTCGAGCTCGGCGTGCACGCCGTGAAGTCGCTGCTCGAGCGCGCGCTCGTCGAGCCTGCGCGCGTCGACGAGGTCGTGTTCGGGAACGCGCGCCAGGCCGGCGGCGGGCCGAACCCGGCGCGACAGATCGCGATCAAGTCCGGCATCCCCGCCGAGAAGATCGCGCTGACGTTGAACAAGGCGTGCGGCTCGGGGCTCGAGGCGATCGTCCACGCCGCGCGATTGGTCCGGCTCGGCGAAGCGGAGATCGTGGTCGCGGGCGGGACCGAGTCGATGAGCCGCGTGCCGTTCGAGCTCGACCTCCGCGAAGGCTTCCGCCTCGGGCACGTCACGGTGCACGACGGCAACTTCCGCGACGGCTTCGACTGCCCGCTCGCCGGTCACCCGATGGGGCGCACCGCGGAGACGCTCGCCGAGCAGTTCAAGATCTCGCGCGCCGAGCAGGATCGCTTCGCCGCCGACTCGCAGCGCAAGTGCGAGATGGCGCGCAAGGCGAAGCGCTTCGACGCGGAGATCGCGCCGATGACGTGGACCGACGCGCGCGGCAACAGCATCACGGTCGCGGCCGACGAACACCCGCGCGACGGCGTCACGGCGGAAGCGATGGGCAAGCTCCCCGCGGTGTTCAAGAAGGACGGCACCGTGCACGCCGGCAACTCCTCGGGGATCACCGACGGCGCCGCGGCCGTGCTCGTGATGTCGGACCAGACCGCGGCCGCGCTCGGCAAGAAGCCGCTCGCGCGCATCATGGGCGCGGCGTCGGCGGGCGTCGACCCGACGGTGATGGGGCTCGGCCCGGTTCCCGCGACGCGGAAGCTGATGAAGCAGCTCGACCTCGAGCTGTACGACTTCGATCTGATCGAACTGAACGAGGCGTTCGCGGCCCAGGTCATCGCGTGCGACCGCGAGTTGAAGCTGCCGATGGATCGCTTGAACGTGAACGGCGGCTCGATCGCCCTCGGCCATCCGATCGGCGCCACCGGCTGCCGCATCGTGGTGACGCTGCTGCACGAGATGCAGCGCCTCTCGTTGCCGCGCGGGCTCGCGACCTTGTGCATCTCCGGCGGGCTCGGGATGTCGGTCGGCTTCGAGCGCGTGTAGGGAATCGGCTGAAGTTGAATCGCTCGATTTGCATTCGGCGGATCGCGGGATAGTTTTCGATCGCGCGCCGTGGAGCGCGCGGTCCCGCCCGAATTTCGAACGAATCCACCCCGATCAGTGGATTTCTGCCGGAGAGACTCGATGCGTTTCACCCTTCTCGCGGGAGCGGCGACGCTCACCGCGCTCCTCGCGTCGCCCGCGCTCGGCGGCGATTGTCCCGGTGACGACGGATACAAGCTGTCCGTGTTGCCGCCGATCGTCCCGATCGGAACGCCGTTCACCGTGAAGTTCCAGGCGCCGAACGGGACGTTCATCGTCCTGATCCTCTCGTCGTCGCCCGGACCGACCCCGACGCCTTACGGGACGCTGTGCGTCGGCGAGCCGTTCGCCGGCTACTTCCCGATCACGATGCCGAACAACTGCAGCACGCTCGAGGTCCCGCACCTCGTCGAGTGCGTGCCGGCGATCGTCGGAGTGACGGGGTACTTCCAGTACCTCGCGCAGTCCCCGAACGACACGCGCGTGCACAAGTCGAACGGCGCGTCGATCAAGATCGTCGACGGCGAGTGCGACGACCCGATCCACTGCGGCGACCTCGTCACCTACACGCAGTGCGAGTGGGGCGAGCACTGCTGCAGCGGGAACTTCGGCTGCTTCCGCGACGCGAACTTCTGCAAGGTCTTCCCGCACGGACTGATCGTCGGCGATCCGAACGGACCGGACGGCGATCAGATCTGGGCGCTGAAGCTGACCTCGTCGCACGCAGTCGAGGACTTCCTGCCGGAGAGCGGATACTCGCACCAGTTCACCTGCGACCTCGTCGACCCGCACTGGACCCCGGCGGGCGCGTGGGGCGGCGAGCTGGTCGCGGCGAAGCTGAACGTGGCGTTCGACGACGCGGGCCTCTTCGATCCGAAGAAGAACAAGGACCAGATCAAGCTCGGCGATCTCGTCTTCGTGAAGTGCGTCCACCCGAAGCTGCTCGGCAAGAGCGTCCGCGAGGTCATCGCGATCAGCGAGCTCGCGATCTCGCGCGCCGTGTCGGTGCCGGTCGACGTCGACGGCGACAACATCGGCGACGTTCAGCTCTGGGATCTCCGTGACGCGCTCGAGGACCTGAACGAGAACTTCGCGGACGGACACACGAACAAGGGCTGCCTCGCCGTTTCGTATCCGTGAGCTGAAGCGCTCGTCGCGCCGACCTCACGGGTCGATTCGCCCCCCTCGGGTTCTCGCGCTCGAGGGGGGCCTTTTCGTCGAACGGACCGTCGGAATACCGAATTTCTGGTAGTCTCCCCGCCCGCAGTCTGCCGGCTGCGACTCTCGTCTTCGCTTCTCCCCAGCCCAGCGCTTTGGCGTGTGCCGCTCCGGCTCCTGTTCCATCCCGACTTCGTTTCTCGACAGGAAACCCAGGAGCACACCCAATGCGTTCTCTCCCCGTCCTCGCGGCGTCCGCGCTCGCGATGTGTTTCGCGATGCCGGCATCTGCGGGCTGTCCCGGCGACGCCGGTTACTCCCTGCTCGTGTCGCCGAGCTCCGTCCCGATCGGCACCCCGTTCGTCGTCGACCTCTCGGTTCCCGAGGTCAACACGCTCGTCCTGCTGTTGATGTCCGCGACCCCCGG
>CAZBOK010000396.1:0-4325 GCA_964493525.1 uncultured Phycisphaeraceae bacterium
CGTCTGCTGCGGGTCGACGTCGCCGACCAAGACCGCGACCGCGTTGTTCGGGGAGTACCACGTCTTGAAGTACTCGAGGACTTCGTCGTCCGCGGTCGCGTCGATGTCCTGCGGCCAGCCGACGACCGGTTCGCGGTACGGATGCACGAGGAACGCGTGCGCGTCGAACAACTCGGAGAAGATGCCGCGCGGCTGCGAGTCGACGCGCAGGCGGCGCTCCTCGTGGACGACGTCGCGCTCGGAGTAGAACTCGCGGAAGACCGGGTGCGCGATCCGATCGGACTCGACGCGGGCCCACACCGCGAGCTGGTTCGACGGCAGCGTCACCGTGTATTGCGTCGAATCGTTGTCGGTCGACGCGTTCAATCCCGTGCCGCCGCAGCGGTCGTAGATCTGCCAGACCTCGTTCTTCACGACGAAGCGCTCGTGCTCCTTCTTCGTCGCGGCGATCTCGTCCTTCAGCGACATGAGCGAGTCTTCGGTCGCGCCGTCGGCGCGCGCGCGATCGAGCCGGCGCCACAGCGCGTTCAGCTTCTCGAGCACCGGCTGCTCGGCGGCCCAGTCGGTCGTGCCGATCGTCGTGGTCCCCTTGAACATCATGTGTTCGAGGAGGTGCGCGACGCCGGTCAGCCCCTTCGGGTCGTCGACGCCGCCGACGTTGAAGCGGATGATCGTCGACACGACCGGCGCGTCGCCCCACGGGACGATCAGGAATTTCATCCCGTTCGGCAGGACGTGTTTGGTCACGTCGAGCCGGATGCCGGTCGTCGCGGTCGATTGCGGCGCAGTCGATCCCGCGTCGTCTCCCGGCGGCGCGGCGAAGGCGGGTGGCGACGCGATCGACGCCAGTGCGATGCACAGCGACCCCAGCGATGCGGGGAGCGAGCGGATCATTCGTCTTTCTCCGGCGACCCGTGCGAACCGAGCCGTGCGGGCGAGTGTAAAGCAGCGGATCGGGTCGGTCGCGGTGCCAGTCGCGGCAACGCGGAGCGGTGGTCGTCCGCCCCCTCGCGGATCGACGCGGATCTGGAACAATGACGCCGCTTGCCCGATGGTCCATCGAGGCGCGCGGATTCGCCGCGCCCGCTCGTCCCGAGTCCGCGGTTGCATGTCGGACTCGATTCCGAAACCGAAGGAGATGAAACGATGACGTCGTGCCTGTTCCCGTTGCTCCTGTCCGCGCTGTTCGCGCAGGATCCCGCCGCCGCGGCGCCGGTCGCGCCCGCGGCGAAGGTCGCACTGAAAGGCGACGACGCGTCGAAGACGGCGCTGGTCGAGGCCTGCAAGGCGTTCGCGGATGCGAAGAGCTACGCGTTCGAGGTGACGACCGAGACGACCGGCATGCCCGGTGGCGGTCGCTTCGGCGGTCGCGGCGGGCAGGGCGGCGACGCGCCGCCGCCGCCGGAGCCGCCGCGCGTCCCGACGAAGGTGAGCGGCCAGTTCCAGTCCGGCCAGCCCCTCCATCTCATGCAGGGCGACAACGAGGCGTTCATCGAAGGCGAGACGATGGTCCACAAGGGCAAGGATGGCCCGTGGGAGAAGCTCGACCGCGAGGCGATGCGCGCCCGGTTCGGACGCGGCGGGCGCGGCGGCCCGGGCGGCGGACGCGGTGAAGGCGGCGGCGACAACGGCGGCGGTGCGGGTGGCGCCGGCGGCGCGGGCGGCGGCGAAGGTCGCGGCGCGCGGGGTCCGGGCGGCGCGGGCGGCCCCGGCGGACCGGGCGGCGGAATGATGAACCTGATGGGAATGATGATGACGCAGCCGCCGCACACGCTGATGAAGGACATCGAGACCAAGGTGTCCGACGTCACGCGCACCGAGGCGGACGGCAAGGTCACGTTCCACGGCAAGCTGACGCCCGAGGCGGCGGCGGCGCTCGGCGGCGGCGGAATGCGCGGCGGCCGACGCGGCGGTGGTGGCGGCGGTGGTGAGGGCAACGGCGGCGGCGAAGGTCGCGGCGGCGGTGCGGGCGGCGGCAATCGCGCGTCGACCGGCACGTTCGAGGTCGTCGTCGGCAAGGACGGCGCGATCGAATCGATTCACGTCGACACCACCACCAAGTTCTCGATGGGCGACCAGGCCGTCGAGTTCGGCCGCAAGGCGGCGTACTCGATCTTCGATCAGGGCAAGGCCGAGGTGAAGGTGCCCGACGACGCGAAGAAGGTGATGTCGGAAGTCTGATCCGCGCGCCGCTCGCGTTTCGCGAGTGACGAACTCTCGGCGTTCGGCGCCCGTTGCGGGGCGCCGAACGCCGAACGCTTATCCGCCCGACAACGCCGCGACGATCATCACTTCGTCGCTCGACGTCACCGCGTGCGCGAGCGTGTCGGCGAGCTTCCCGCTGACGAACATCTTGATGTGCGCGCGGATCCGATCCTGCTCGTCGATCACGCGGAAGCGCAGTCCCTTGAACTGGCGGTCGAGGTCGTCGAGCACGGCGCCGAGCGTGGCGCGCGCGCCGAGCTCCACGTCCACGACGGCGCGGTTGCCCGTGTAGGAGAAGAGCGGCGACGGGATCTTGACGCGCATCGCGTCACACGTGCGCGGACGTGAGCGCGTACACGTGCGGCAGATGCTCGGCGATCGAGCGCCAGCTCTGTCCGAGGTCCGGGCTCGCCCAGACCGCGCCGCTGGTCGTGCCGAAGTAGAGGCCGACCGGATCGAACTCGTCGGCGCACATCGCCTGGCGCTTCACCGTCCACCACGCCTGCGACTTCGGCATGCCCTGATCCTGACGTTGCCACGTCATGCCCGCGTCGATCGTGCGGTATACCGCCGGCTTGCCGTCGATCGCCGTGCGCGGCCACACCTCGGTGCCGTCCATCGGGAACACCCACGCCGTGTCCGGGTCGCGCGGATGCAGCACCATCGGGAAGCCGATGTCGCCGACGTCCTTCGGCATGTTCTCGCCGATGCGCACCCAGCGGTCGCCCGGGCGATCGATGCGGTAGATGCCGCAGTGGTTCTGTTGATACAGCCGGTCCGGCCGCAGCGGGTGCATCGCCACGCAGTGCGGATCGTGGCCGTACTCCGGATCCGGATCGGGATGGAACAGCGCGAGCACGCCTTTGTTCAGCGGCGTCCAGCTCGCGCCCGCGTCCTTGCTCTCGAACACGCCGCCCGACGACATGCCGATGTACACGTGCTTCGCGTCGCGCGGGTCGACCAGGATCGAGTGCAGCTTCGGGCCGTCCGGCGTGCCGTCCTTCTCGCCGCCCGTCCAGTCCTTCCGCTTCGGATGATCGTTGAAGCCCGCGACCGAGTCCCACGTCGCGCCGCCGTCCCTGCTCTTGAACAACCCTTGCGGCGACGTGCCGGCCCACCAGACGCCCGGCTCCGACGCGTGGCCCGGCGTGAGCCAGAACACGTGATCGACCGCGCGGCCGTCCGCGCCGTCGGCCGCCTTCGCGAACTGCGGCGGGCGTTGCGCCTCGTGCCACGTTCGGCCGAGGTCGTTCGAGCGGAACACCGTCGGTCCGAGGTGACCCGTCTTCGCGGCGGCGAGCAGCGTCTTCCCGTCGCGCGGGTCGAGCACCACGTGATGGACGATCTGGCCGAACAGGTGCGGCCCTTCGATCGTGAACGCTTTTCGTGTCGCGTCGCCGCGGAGGAAGAACGCGCCCTTGCGAGTCGAAACGAAGACGATGAGAGCTGCCGATGCAGCCATCGGTCCTGACTCCAATCCATGCCGGGCAGGCGATGGGGGCGCGTATGGTACCGGCATGGAACGAACCAACGTCTCGACCGGGACCAAGTGGGAACCGATCGTCGGCTACTCGCGCGCCGTCCGAGTCGGCCCGTTCATCCACGTCTCCGGCACGACCGCGACCGACGAGAACGGCAACATCGTCGGCCCCGGCGACTTCGCCGTGCAGGCGCGCCAGACGCTGACGAACATCGCGCGCGCGCTCGAGCGCGCCGGCGGTTCGCTCAAGGACGTCGTCCGCACGCGCATCTTCATCACCGACATCCGCCAGTGGGAAGCGGTGGGGCGCGTGCACGGCGAGTTCTTCAAGGACGTGCGTCCTTGCACCTCGATGGTGGTGGTCAGCAAGTTGATCTCGCCGGAGATCGTCGTGGAGATTGAAGCGGACGCGGTGCTGTCCTCCTGATGCGGCTGGCGCCGCGGGATTGCGGCTGGCGCCGCGGACGTGCGGCTTGCGCCGCCGGCTTGCGGCTTGCGCCGCCGGCTTGCGGCTTGCGCCGCCGGCTCGCGGCTTGCGCCGCCGGCGGTGACGGACGTCGAGTGGTGCAGCATCGGACGCTGCGCGGCGTGGCGTTCGCCACCGGAACATGGGGGCTACGCGCCCCCATGACCCCGCGCC
>CAZBOK010000397.1:0-4318 GCA_964493525.1 uncultured Phycisphaeraceae bacterium
TGATCGTCGCCTTGCAGATGATGATCAGGTTGCGCGTCTCGTCGTCGAGGCCCTTCTGACGGAACAGGACGCCGAGGAGCGGGATGCGGCCGAGCCACGGCACTTCGGCGGTGCGGTTCACGTAGTTCAGGCGCTTCAGCCCGCCGAGGATCAGCGAGCCCTGGTCCGGCACGCGGACCGTCGTGAACGCGCTCTGCGTCTGGAGCTCGGGGAGCTGGAACGTGACCGGCACCGAGAAGCCGGCGAGCGACGTCGTGTAGGTGCGGATCGGGCGCAGGAGGTTCGCGACCGTCGCCTGGATCTCGAGGGTGATGAACTTGCGGTCGTAGGAGATCGTCGGCCGCACGTCGAGCACAACGCCTTCCTGGATGATCCCGATGTTCGGGTTCGCGATGAACGCCGAGTTCGCGACGTCGACGTCGAAGTCCTGAACGAACGAGACCTGGTTCGTCACGGTCACGTAGGCGCGCTCGGTGTTGTAGACGGTGATGTTCGGCGAGCTGATCGTCGTCGCGTTCACCGACTTCTCGACCGCGCGGACCACCGCGTTGTACTCGCTGTCGCCGTGGAGGATCGCGACCTGGAGCGCCGCGCCGCCGGTCGGCGTGAGCACCTTGCCGAGGGCCGACTCGAAGAAGTTGTTCGTGAAGGCGCGCACGTCGCCGTCCGAGCCGTCGTTGAAGAACGCGCCCGCGATCGGCGCGAGGCCGGCGCCGGACGAGAGGCCGGGGCCGCCGTTGTCCTGCGCCTGGCCGGCGTTGTCCTCGAGGCCGTTCGTGACGTCGTTCAGGAACGCTTCCGTGCCGACCGTCGGGCCGAGGCCGCGCCAGTCGACGCCGATCTCCTGGAGGAAGCCGTCCGTGATCGTCACGAAGCGCGACTCGATCGTGACGACCGAGCTCGCGAAGCGGCGGAGGTCGTCGAGGAACTGCGCGACCTGGAGCTGAACCTCGGGCGTGTGGATCACGAGGATCTGGCTGTTGTTCGCGACGTCGACCGAGTACTTGCCGGACTCCCAGCTTCCGCGCGCGATGTTCTCCTTGATCAGGTTCGTGATCTCTTCCGGCTGCACCACCTGCTCACCGGCCTGATCGGAGCCGAACACCGAGCCCTCTTCCTCGCTCGCTTCCTGGTTCGGCAGCGGGATCTTCCCGATGCGCGGGCCCTTGAAGTCGGTCAGCGCGAACGTGAGGTCCTGGACCGAGTGGATGCGCGGCACGCCCTTGTCCTGGGCCTTCTCCGCCTTGGTGATGTACACGACGCCGTTCATCACCTTCCAGACGATGCCTTCGCCCGCCTGCTGCGTGATCAGGTTCAGGAGCGACGCGACCGAGATGTCGTTCAGCGTCCCCATGTTGAGCTGGACCGAGCTCGACTCGAGCTCCGTCTTCACCTCGGGGTCGACGACGATCGGGATGCCGGTGATGATGTTGATCGCGTTCGCGGCATCGGGGAGGCTGACCTCCGCGATCGTGATCGACGCGACGCGCGTGTTCGCGATCTTCTCTTTGAGCGCCTTCGTCGTCGCGTTGTCCGAGTTCTCGAGCGACAGCACCGATTCCCGCGTGCGGAGCGCGGAGATCTGCTTCCAGCGCGCGTCATCCGGACCGGTGAGGATCTTCGAGTAGGGGATCCGCGTCTCCTCGATCTCCTGCTTCCAGCGCCGGAACTCCTGCTTGCGGAGGTCGACGGCCTTCGAGTTGAAGTCGTCGCGCTGCGACGCGATCGCGTCCTTGCGGAGCCGCTCGGCGCGGTCGTTCTTCGGATCGCGCTTCAGGATCTCGTTCGCGATGTGCTCGGCTTCCGTGAAGTCGTTGCGGTTGAACGCGACGATCGCGTCGTCGAGCATCTGGAGGACCATCTCCTTCTGGCGCGACTGCTCCGCCATCTCCTCGTCGCGGAGCTTGTCGAAGGCGGTCTTCTCCTGCTCGTGACGCGTCTCGGCGTCCTTGCGGGCGGCGGCGCGGTCGGCGTTCTCGAGGCCGGCCTGCGCGCGCTCCTTCAGCGTGCCCCAGTCGACCGAGAGCGGCGACCACTGGATCTGATACAGAGCCTGCTCGAAGCGCTGCTTCGCCTCGGCGTACTTGCCGGCTTCGAAGAGGCGCTGGCCTTCCGCGTAGGTCTCCTCGACCTGCATCTGCATCTGCTGCTGCTTGATCTTCCAGCGCTCTTCCGCTTCCTGCGTCACGGTCTGGTCGGCGGCCGGCGCGGCGGCGGGCGTCGCGGGCTTCGCGTCGTCCGTCTTCGCGGGCTCGTCCTGCTTCGGCTCAGCGGGCGCGGCGTCGTCGGCCTTCGCGTCATCGGTCGGCGGCGTGGCCGGCGGATCTTGCGCGGCCGTCGCCTCGGGCGCGGCGGGCACCGTCGTCGCGCCGTCATCGACGCCGACGGTGTCGTCGGTCACGTCGCCGAGCGCGACGTCGTTCGCGGAAGCGGCAACCGGCGGCTCGGTGCTCGCCGACGCGCCGTCGTCGTGGCCGATCGTGCAGGCCGCGAACAGCGCGAGCGACGGGAACAACGCGAGCGAAACGTTCCGCAGGGTGACGAGGGCGCTCTTGGCCATTGCTTCGTCCTTCTCGGACTCGATCACGGGGTTCGCATCCGTTCGCGCGGCGCGGTCGAGGAGAGACCGCGCGCGGACCGACGCGCCGTGTTGTGAGTCGAGGAAAGTGTTCCGACTAAAGGGGTTAAGCTGAAAAGCGGGCGGACTCTATCAACGCAGAAACTGGTAAGCAAGCACCGACAAAGGCTCGGAAGTCTTTTTGTCCGGCTGGCTTCCCGCCGCGCGAGATCAGTGCTGTTCCGATGGGCCCGAGCCGACCGGGCCATCGAGCGCCGCGACCCGCGCGCGCAGTTGCCGAAAGTGGTCGGCCTGTACGGAATCGCCGCGGGCCGAGTAACGCGCGATCAACTCGTCGAGGAGTCGCACGTCGACCGAGTCGCCGCGCAGCGCGACGGCGTGGGCGAGATCGGCGAGCCCGCGCGCCTCGTCGCAGAGCGGGTTCGGTTCGTCCGCGAAGCGGCCGCGATCGGTGAGGAACAGCTTGCCGCGCGCTTCGAACGTGTCGGCGCCGGCCGTGCCGTCGGCCTCCGCCGCGTCGCCGAGCTTGCGCGCGGCGGCGTAGCGACCGCGCAGAGTCAGAAGATGGATCGAGAGGTCGCGCGGCGCGGCCGAGCCGGGGCGCAGCTCCATCACGCTGCCGAACTCCGCGATCGCGGCGTCGAGGCGGGCGACGTCGCCGTCCTTCAACGCCGCGGCGCGCAACGCGCGCGCGTGCCAGAAGCGGAGCGCCGGATTGCGCGGATCGCGCGCGAGCGCGGCGGCGAGGCGCTCGATCGCCGCGTCGTGGAGCCCGATCTCCGTCAGCCGGACGCCTTCCTCGAGATCCGCGATCGCCGCCGTCATCGCGAGCGGCGACGGATGCGCGGCGTTCTCGACGGCAGTCGGCGCGGAGATCGGTCCGAAGCGGGGGAGTCCGAGGTAGCCGGGCAGGCCGCCGTCCGTCGCGATCGCTTTCGTCGTCGGGCGCGCGAGCGTGTCCGCGACGAAGCGGCGCGCGGATTTCACCTTCGACGCGAGGGCGGGCGCCGCGATCGCGTCGGTCATCTCGTTCGGATCGGCCGCGAGGTCGAACGCCTGCTCGGCGCCGGCCTCGAGGTACTTGAACCCGTCGCGCCGCGCGCCGCGGAGCTGGGCGTGGTCGCAGTGCAGCGCGCCGTACAGGCTTTCGAGGAACGCCGGCTCCCCCTCGGGCAGCGCGAACGGCTCGCCGCGCACGACGCGCCCGATCGCCGCCCGCAGATCGACGAGCCGCACCTGGGACGACACGATGAGGCCGCGCCCGCCCACGGCGTCGGGCGCGCGCACGATCAGCGGCACGCGGACCGTCGAATCGAACAGGAAGAAACCGTGCGTCGACTCGCCATGGTCGCCGAGCCCCTCGCCGTGGTCGGAAGTCACGACGACGAGCGCGTTCGCGAGGTCGCGCGACGTGGTGAGCGCGTCGAGCAGGCGTCCGACCTCCTGATCCACGTAGGCGACTTCGCCGTCGTACGGCCGCTCGGCGAAGCGCGAAAGGAACGGCTCGGGTGGGGCGTACGGCGCGTGGCAGTCGAAGTAGTGCGCCCACAGGAAGAGCGGCCGATCGTGCGCGACGTCCGCCACGCGCGCGATCGCGGCGTCGGTGACCGCGGCGGCGTTCCGCTCGTCCAGGTGCGCGGTGCCGCGCGTGCGCGGGAACGTCGCGTCGTACGCGTCAAAGCCGCGATCGAGTCCGGCGGCGGGAGCGAGCGCCTCGCTGCCGACGACCGCGATCGTGGC
>CAZBOK010000398.1:0-4306 GCA_964493525.1 uncultured Phycisphaeraceae bacterium
CAAGGGCTCACCTGGGTGTCGACGAGCAGCGTCTCGAGGAGCAGGTCGGGGTTTGCCGAGTTGTTGGCAAGCCTCGCTGCGACGAGCGCGTCCCGCCGCTCGACACGCAAGCGGTCGTGCGCCTCCCGGCGGACCTTCGTCCCCCGCACTGGCGTCAATGCGCGCTCTAGCGCCGTCTCCAAAGCCTGCGCGGCGTCGAACTCGACCGACCTTGCTGCGCAGGCGAGCAACTGCGCGGTGAGCACCCCGGGGGGGAATGCTGCTCGCACCGCCATCGCGGAGACCAACCGTTCGAGTTGCCCGAGCGCGAACCCCTTCGCGTTGTCGGCGATTTTCGGCCTCGCCGCGTCGGCAAAGGCCAGCGCGTCGTTTGAGAGCCCGCCTTGAGACGCCAGCAGCGCCGTCGCGAAATCGTGCCATGAGTCGGCGCGATGGGCGGCGACCTCGAAGGGTCTCGGAAGCCCGCGCCGCAGGCGGCTGCAGTCCAGCACGGCGAGCAGCGCAGCGACGCTCGCCCCCGTCGCCAATGCGGAGAAGTCGAGCCACGGGTCAGTCCCCGCGGTAGGCGCCACGATCTCGGCAAACTCCCTTGCGCTCAGCGGGATGCGCCTCGCCAGGAGCGCGAGGCGCTCGAGTTTGCGAAGTGCCACAAACGCGGCCTCGCCGGGTTTCGTCGCCGGGTCACCGACGAGCCCCTCGGCCTCCAGCAGGGCGGTTCTGACGAGTTCGCCGCCGGGCGTTGCGAACAACGACGTGATCCATCCGCGCTCGATCGCGAAGGAGCGCGCGATGAACTGGACGAGCAACGCCCCCTGCTCGCGGGCACGGACGCGAACTCGTGCTGCGTCGACTGCTTTCGCGACCCGCTCCTCCCGAGAGAGGTCGGGCTCGCCTCCAGTCCCGTCGAGGATGTCGGAGACCGCCTGTTCGAGCTGCTCCGCTGGGTAGAGCAGCGCGGTGAGCTTGCGGAGGTCGGCGAGCCCATTTCCGCCCTCGAGACTCCGGGTGACGTTTGCCAGGTCGGTGCGCAGGCCGTGCAACGCCGCCCCCAACGCGGCATCGGTCATCGCAGACGCGGGCGGCTCCGCATCCGCGCGCAGGATCCACTGAACCTCCGAAGCCGAGAAGCTGCTCGCCCGCAGTCGTCCAACATCACGGAGGAACGCGTCGGTCCCTTCGCCGTCCTTCGGGGCGCCGAGGATCTCCAACCACGCCATCAGCTCCGCGTTGTCGAGCTTCAGCACGCGCCGAAGCGCTTCGTCGGCTGTGGGGGTCCCGGCGCCGGACAGCCACGCGAGCGCCTCCGCCGGGTCGACACGCCGCTGCTCGCACCACCGGGCGTAACGCCACAGCTCGATCCACGGGATCCCGGAGCCTCCGATCGCGGCGAGCAGTCGTCGGAGCGTCTCGGCGCTCCACCCCCCGCGTTTGCGCAGTCGCAGGAACGACCCGATCCGCAGTAACGACGCCTCCGTCGCTCCCGCGAGCGTCATGGCCGAGAAGTCGCAGACATCCTCTGGCACCATCGAAAGCGACGGTTCTGCGGCCACGGCCTCGAAGAGATCTGTGGGCGGCACGCCCGTCCGGTCGAGGAGATTCGCGACGTTCTGGAGTATCCCAACGTCCGCCGTCCCGTAGAGTCCGAGCAACGTCGGCGCCGCGAGGAGCTCGGCTTCCGCGACCGGTACCGCGAAATACTCGAGCGCTCGCTCCTCGTCCGAGGCGGCAAACACGTCGACGAGACTCGCGCGTGACCAGCCGCCGGCCTCGAATAGCGCGCGGGCGTAGGCCGTGCCGAGCTCGAACGGCAGGCCCCACGGATACGTCGTCGATCGGAGCTCTGTGTATGCGTCCGCCTTGATGACACGCGGGGCGACGCGCAGCTCTTCGCTGGAGGCTTCTTCGTCGCTCGTCGCGGCGAGCCCCTCGAGGACTTCGTTCACCAGATCGATTTGTGGCAACGCTACCGTGGTGTTGTAGCAGCTGAGCCGCAGCTTCGCGACGTCGGGCCGTCGCGTGAAAAACTCTGCCAGCGCATTGCCGCCGTGGTCGCGCAAGAGCCCCAGAAGATCGACGAGGTAGGCGGCCGGCCCATCCGCCGCGCGACACTCCGCGCACTCGCAGTAGTCCTGCGATCCAAAGAGCGACTGGATGTCCGGCGGCAGCTGAGTTCCGGGAACCGCCGCCACGCCGCCGCTGTCCTTCGCCGCGATAGCCAACACGGCTCCCAGCAGGACGCGACGTTGTGCCGAAGCCTGCAGCATTCGTGCACGAGCATCATCCAAGCCCGTCAGCTCGCGCAGGCGCGTCGCGGGTACGTTGGCAACGCGGGCGGCGCTCGAAAACCCTGCCTCCTGCAGCGCTTTGATCTCGTCCAGGCGCGGCGTGAGATGCAGCAGCCGTTGCATGCCGACGAGTAAGCGCATCGCCGGCTCGTCGACCGGCTTCCCAGATCGTGCGACGTAGCGCTGCACGGGCTCGGCTCGCAGATCAAAGTCGGGGTTGTCGTCGAGAAAACTCGCCGCCGCGCGCGTCACACTAGCCGGTTGGAGGCCCAGTGATCCTTCCTTTAGCCGCGCGGAGACGCGTCGCGTCGGTTCGACCTCCTCGAGGACGCGCTCGACGGCACGTCGATACGACTCCGCGGGCTCCAGGTCTCCGAACCTCGGCAACCAATCCGGTGGGCCCGCCACGTCGATGATCTCTCGAACGCGCGCGCGTGGCTCAGCGGCGAGATCGGCGAGCGTCCAAGGCCGTTGTCGCCGCCAGCGGACCAGCACCCCGGGATCGTGCATGGCGTCGAGCAGCCGCGGATGCGAGCCGAATACACCCGCCAACTCGATCATCGCGCGCAGCGCAACGACGTGCGGCGACATCCTGGGATCCGAAGCCGCCGCCTTCCACACGGACTCCACCTCCTCGGAGGCTTCGCGCGATGCGAAGAACGCGGCGACTTGCCGTCGCGACTCCGCATCCGGCAGCAGTTTTCCGAGCGTGGCCGCAATGGTGCCCTCATCCTGCGTCTCCGCCATCGAGCGGGCACGCCAACGATCGACGACCGCGAGGAAGCGGTCGCGAACGTCGTCCGCGACGCGGTGCACAAAATTCCTCACCCACGCGGACTCGAGCGCGATAGTCAACGCGCCCCGGGGTTGCGCGACGAAGCGGAGCTGATCGGCAGGCATGCCGACTCTGATGCACGCGTAGGTGAGCGCTGGCTCAACCTGCAGCGTCCGCGCGAGCCGATGCGCGGCGACGTAGGCGGTAGCGAGGCCGTGCGACACACTGGTCTCACGGACGAGGAAGTCGCACTCCGCATCGGTGACCTCCGCCGGCGGCACCCCGTTCAGGGTCGCGGCGAGCGTCCTGGTGACCAACAACCACTCGGGCAGCGGCGGCAACGGGTTGCGAACGAGGTTGAGGACTACGACGCGCGGCGCGTTGAACACGAGGTCCGACTCGAACACCTCGCGTCCGATCCGCGCGCGCACGAAGACGTCGGCGTACCCGCGGTCGGCACGCAGGAATGCTGCCTCGTCGTAGGCGATCTCGTAGCGGCCGGTCGCGTCCGTGGCGCAGCTGCCGAGTTTCGCTTCAGTCCTCAGATCGCGGTCGAACGCGACGACTTCGACGTCCTTCGCCGGGCCCCCGTCAGCGTCGCGAACGTATCCGCGCACGAGCCAGCCGGTATGGTTGGGCTTTCGATCACGTTCGATCGCCGCGCGTGCGGCGGCAACTGTCGCGTCGTCGAGCAATCCGACCGCCTGTGTCCCCACGACCTGCTGCAGGTACAGCACCGCGGAGGACAGCTCGGGGACCGTGGAGGCGTTCGCGTCGATGCCGTCGATCCCGAAGTGCGCGAGAAGCTGTGCCAGCTCTTGAGGTTTCATACCGATACCGATGCCGCGTGATGCGGCGGCCCGATGGTACCAATCAGGCGCCGTGCGGGCGATCCCGTGCATTGACCCTACGGCGACGACCCGCGAGACTCCCGGATCGACCGGCCGAAAGCACGCCGCAGCCCCGAGGCCAAGCCGGCGGGTCTCTCGACAGGCGGCACCAGGGGCAACCCCCCGTTCATACGGCGATCGCGTGCCACCCGACGTCTGGCGCTCGAGGAAGACGGTGTTCTCCCGGGCCATCGAGGTCGATCACCTCGACGTCGTGGGTCCTCGACGACGCCACGGCGACCCGTTCGCGCATCGGCGCTCACGCGGTTCGGCCGCGTTGGGGCAACCGCACGACGAAGTGGCGCACGCACCTGACACGCGGGGCCGGATCACTGCCGGCGCGCGCGATGCGGATG
>CAZBOK010000399.1:0-4273 GCA_964493525.1 uncultured Phycisphaeraceae bacterium
CGTCACGCCCGCGGGTGATCGAAGAAGCCGCGGCCGCTCTTGTCGCCGAGGTGGCCCGCGGCGACCATCTTCCGCAGCAACGGGCACGGGCGGTATTTCGGGTCGCCGAGCTCGCGGTGCAGCACCTCGAGGATCGAGAGGCACACGTCGAGTCCGATGAAGTCCGCGAGGCGCAGCGGGCCCATCGGGTGGTTCATCCCGAGCTGCATGATCTGGTCGATGTTCGCGGCGGGCGCGACGCCCTCCATCAGCGCGAACACCGCTTCGTTGATCATCGGCATCAGGATGCGGTTCGCGACGAAGCCCGGGTAGTCGTTGGCGAGCACCGGCGTCTTGTCCAGCGCGAGCGCGAGCTTGGTCACCGCGTCCGCCGTCGCGTCCGAAGTGTCGAGGCCGCGGATCACTTCGACGAGCTTCATCAGCGGCACCGGGTTCATGAAGTGCATGCCGATGAACCGGTCGCCGCGCTTCGTCGCGGCGGCGAGTCGCGTGATCGAGATCGACGACGTGTTCGAGCCGAGGATCGCGGACGGCTGGAGGACCGCGTCGACGCGCGCGAGCACTTCGCGCTTCACGGCCTCGTTCTCGGTGACCGCTTCGATCACGACGTCGCAGGACGCGAGGTCGGCGATCGACGTCGAGCCGGAGATCCGCGCGCGCACCGACGCCGCGGTCTCGGGCGCGAGCTTGCCCTTCTGCTCGAGGCGTCCGAGGCTCTTCTCGATCGCGCCGAGCCCGCGCGCGACGAACTCGTCCTTCGCGTCGACGAGCGTGACGGCGTGGCCTTTGGTCGCGAAGACCTGGGCGATGCCGTTGCCCATCGTGCCGGCGCCGATGACTCCGATCCGTTCGCTGGCGGCCATCGATCAGTCTCGCGCCACCGAGAGCGCGACCGCGTTTCCGCCGCCGAGGCAGAGCGTCGCGAGCCCTTGCTTCACGTCGCGGTCGATCATCGCGTGGAGGAGAGTGACGAGGATGCGGCAGCCCGACGCGCCGATCGGGTGGCCGAGCGCGACGGCGCCGCCGTTCACGTTCGTCCTCGCGGGATCGAACCCGCATTCGCGTGAAACCGCGACCGACGCGGCGGAGAACGCTTCGTTCAACTCGATCAGGCCGAACGCATCCGCCTTGATGCCGGTCTTCTTGGTCAGGTTCTTCACCGCCTCGACGGGCGCCATCATCACCCACTCGGGGGCGACGCCGCCGGTCGCGTAGCCGGTGATGCGCGCGAGCGGCTTCAGGCCGCGGCGCTCGGCTTCCTTCGCTTCCATCACGACCACCGCGGCCGCGCCGTCGTTGATCGTCGACGCGTTCGCCGCCGTCACGGTGCCGTCCTTCGCGAACGCCGGCTTCATCTTCGCTAGGCCTTCCGCCGTCGTCCCCGCGCGCGGTCCTTCGTCCTTGTTCACGACGAGCGGGTCGCCCTTCCCCTGCGGCACGGTCACCGGCGTGATCTCCGCGTCGAACTTGCCGGCCGCCTGCGCCGCGACCGCGCGCTGCTGCGACATCGCCGCGTACTCGTCCTGCATCTGCCGCGTGATCTCGTGGCGCTTCGCGACGTTCTCCGCCGTGATCCCCATGTGGTAGCCGTGGTACACGTCCGTCAGCCCGTCCCACACCATCGCATCGAGCATCTGCACGTGGCCGAGCCGCGCGCCCGCGCGGCCGGACGGCAGCAGGTAGGGCGCATTGGTCATCGACTCCATGCCGCCCGCGACGATGATCTTCGCGTCGCCGGCGCGGATCGCCTGCGCGGCGAGCGCGACCGACTTCAAGCCGGAGCCGCACACCTTGTTGATGGTGACCGAGCCGATCGAGTCCGGCAGCCCGGCGCCGCGCGCGGCCTGACGCGCGGGGTTCTGCCCGCAGCCGGCCTGCAGCACGTGGCCGAGGATCACTTCCTCGACGTCCGTCCCCTCGATGCGCGCGCGCTTCACCGCTTCTCGCACCGCGACGGCGCCGAGCTCGGCCGCTTTCAGCGACGCGAACGCGCCTTGGAACTTCCCGAGCGGGGTGCGGCAAGCACTGACGATGACGGCGTCCGGCATGACAGATCTCCGGCGGATGTGGAACCGCGCAGTCTAGTGCGCGCGGCTCCGGACCTCCACAGCCGGCCCACTCCCGGAGATCAGGGGAAGTGGATCTGCACCGCGTTCGAGATCGCGGCGCCGTTCGGGCGGGAGCCGTCGACGGCGATCGCCTGCGCATAGATGTCGAGCGGCCCGACGAGGCCGGGGACCGGCACGACGTACTGCCCGGTGGCGTCGAGCGAGGTGAAGAACGACGACATCACCGGGAGCGGGACGATCGTCCCGCCGAGCGCGGACTGCGGCGACGCGAACAACGACGCGAAGACCCCGACGGTCGCTCCGGGCGGCCCGCAGCGCAGGCGGAACGCCGCCGTCGCGCCGGCGACGAGCGGCTTGCCGCAGACCGACATCTGCAGGTTGCCGGGGCCCTGGAAACCCATGTTGGCCTGGCAGAACGCGCACGCGTCGCCGATGCCGTCGCCGTTCGAGTCGAGCTGGTCGGGGTTGGCGAGGAACGGGCAGTCATCGAAGCCGTCCTCGGTGCCGTCGCCGTCGCGATCGCTCGCGCTGCGGCGCACCGTCGAGATGCGGAGGTCGTCGATGGCGAAGCCGGCGGCGCGCGACTGGTTCTGCGGATCGGTGCCGAGCCGGAACTGCTTCGCGATCGCACCGGCCGTGAACGGCGCGCCGGCGACCGTCTGCTTCGCACCGAGACCCGGATGGCCGACGCGCAGCTCGACGACGCCCGCCGCGGCGTCCCATTCCGCCTGGACGTGGTTGTATCCGTTCACCGACCACGGCGCGTTCGATGCGGGGATCGCGACGCTCGCCGAGTGCCGCACGCCGGCCGCGTCGGTCACCGCGAACACGTAGTTGCCGGATTGCGCGTACAGCTCGATCGTCCCGGGGGTCGTCTGCACCGAACCGTAGGTCGACGTGCCGCCGAAGGCGACGTCCATGCCCGAGCCCTCGCCCGCCGTGTTGCCGACCGTCGGCTGCGACGGAAGGAGCACGCTCGGCAACGCCTGGCCGAGACCGTTCGAGCCGCCGAGCGCGTTGCCGTTGATGTCGAGCAGGAAGATCGGGGACACCAGCGCGGTCGCAGAATGGAACACGAGGTCGTCGGTCCCGTCGCCGTTCAGGTCGCCGATCGCGGTGCTCACGGCGTCGTCGACGAGAAACTCGGAGGACGGCGGGATCCCCGGACCGGAGATCGGACCGAAGAACACCGTCGACGTCGGCGTCGTGAACCCGCCCTGCCGCCAGTTCGCGACCGCGACGTCGATCGCGCCGTCCTGGTTCAGGTCGCGCGTGGCGTTCAGCGTGAACGGCCGCGTCGTCGGGATCACCGCGTCGGGCGCGGCGTCGAACGAGCCGTCGCCGTTGTTCAGGTGCACCGCGATCGAGCCGGTGCCGGCGCCGTTCGCGCCGAACGGCTGCGCGAGGACCGCGTCGAGCATGCCGTCCGCGTTGACGTCGCCGAACGACGCGCCGAGCGCGCCGCCGGAGATCGACCACGCGAAACCCGGCAACAGCGCGATCGAGTAGGAGCCGGCCGAGATCGTGCCGCGCATGACGAGGCTGCCGAACCCGGTCGGCGCGCCGGGGTTCAGCGTGGCGTACATGAGGTCGGTCACGCCGTCGCCGTTCACGTCGCCGGCGCCGACGGCCTCGGCCGTGTCGGTCACGCCGAAGAAGCTGAACGAGAGCGGGGTGAAGTTCGCGTGCCCGTCGTTCGAGAAGCCGTGCAGCGGCTGCAGGCCGGCGACATAGGACGCGACCACGAGGTCGAGCGTGCCGTTCAGGTCGAGGTCGGCGAGCACGAGGCCCTGCGGCTTGTCGACCTCGAGGATCTGGTCCGGCGCGCCGAGCGACGTGCCGGCGGCGAACGGTCCGTAATAGAAGTGCACTTCGCCGGGAGTGGGCGTCACGGGGCTCGCGAGCGTCGCCGCGGTGTTGTTCGCGACCACGAGGTCGGCGATCCCGTCGCCGTTCACGTCGCCCACCGCGATGCCGCGCGGCGCCGACGTCGTGAACGTGGCAGGCTGCGCGAGGTCGAGGCCGCCGGCGTTCTGCATGTAGATGCGCGACGTCGCGGGCGCGGTCGAGGATGTCGTCTCGCCGAACACGAGATCGGCGTGCGTGTCGCCGTCGAGCGACCCGGCGCCGTCGATGCTGAACAGGTAGGCGCGCCCGTTCCACGAGAGCGCGGTCCGCGCCCACATCTCGATCGTGCCCTTCGC
>CAZBOK010000400.1:0-4252 GCA_964493525.1 uncultured Phycisphaeraceae bacterium
CCTGCGCGGCTCGCAGCCGGTCGTAGCCCGGGCGGAATCGCGGTCGGTCATCTAGCTCGGCTCGGCGAGTGCGCCGCGCACCACGGTCACCGCGCGGCCCGACAAGAGGACGCGATCGCCGGCGAGGCGCACGCGCACGACGCCGGTCCGCCGCGACGCCTGCAGCGCCGTCATCTCGGTCTTGCCGAGGATGCGCGCGAAGTGCGGCGTGAGAGCGCAATGTGCGGAGCCGGTGACGGGATCCTCGGGGACGCCGACGGCGGGCGCGAAGAACCGCGAGATGAAATCGAAACGTGCGTCGTCCGATCGGGCGCACACGATCACGCCGCGGACGTCCTTCGCTTCCGCGATCTTCGCGAGGTCGGGTCGCAGCGCGCGCACTTCCGCCGCGGAGCCGAGCTCGAGGAGCCAGTCGAACCGGGTGCGCCCGACGAACACGGGGCGCGCGCCGACGGCCGCGAGCAGCGCGGGCGGCGCCGTCGTTTCCGCGGCCGGCGTCGCCGGGAAGTCGAGCGTGATCTCCGCGCCGTTCGCGGTCGCGGTCAACACGCCGCTCTTCGTGTGGAAGCGCAGCGTCGCGTTGGCCGCGACGCGACCCGTCTCGCGCAGGACGTGCACCGACGCGAGCGTCGCGTGGCCGCACAGCGCGACCTCCGCCTCGGGCGTGAACCAGCGCAGGTCGAAGTCGGTCCCGCCGGCGCCGCCGCGCGGCACCGGGAACGCGGTCTCCGCGAGGTTCATCTCGCGGCCGAGCGACTGCATGAAGCTCGTGTCGCGCGAGCGCGGATCGTCCGCTTCGAGCAGGCAGACCGCGGCCGGGTTGCCGGCGAAGCGCTCCGCCGTGAACGCGTCGACGATGAACAAGGGCGCGCTCATCGATCGGCCCAACCGACTTTGTTCAGGACCGAGAGATCGTCGTTGTGCGAGTGCGTGAAGCCCATCGCGCGCTCCGCGGCGACCGTCGAGCGCGAGCGGTACGCCATGATGTAGGCGCGTCGCCAGCGGTCGCTCACGTTGCCGCCCGACCCGTGCACGGTGCGCTCGCTGTGCACCGTCACGTCGCCGCGCGCGATCTCCGCGGGGCGCACGACGTCCTTCGTCTCGTCGACGTGGGCGACCAAAGTGTGCGACTTCTCGCGGTCGCCGTGCAGCGGCAGATGCGGGCGCAGCCGCGGTTCGAGGTGGCTGCCGACGACGAATCGCATGCAGCCGTTCTCGACGCTCGCGTCGTCGATCGCGAGCCAGAAGCTCGCGGTGCGCGAATCGGGAGTCACCGGCCAGTAAGCGAGGTCCTGGTGCCAATGGAACACGGCGGACGGTTGGCGCGGCGGCTTCGCGAGCAGTTGGTCATAGTCGAGCTCGACGTCGGCGCCGATCAACTGCTCGGCGATGGAGCGCGCGCGCGTCTCGTACACGTTGTCGCGCCACGCCGGGAAGTAGCGCCGCGGCAGCATCACGTTGATCAACGAGAACTGCTCGATCGGGCGCGTGTAGTCGCCCGACATGTCGCAGAAGTCGCGGCCCTCGACGGGGATCTCGCGGCGCAGGAAGCGCATGTAGGTCGTCTCGATCTCCGCGACCTCCGCGGGCGTGAGGACGCCGCGCAGGTGCACGTAACCGTCGCGACGGAAGCGTTCGATCTCCTCGGGCGAGACTAGATACCGGCCGCCTTCGATGCGCGCGTCGTTCGCCATGCGGACCTCCGTGGCGCGCGATCATAGTCGCGGAGCGAACGCGCGCGATCGGAGCGCGGCGACACCGCGCGCGCCGGACCGGACGCTGCGTGCCGCGCGTCGATTCGATACCGTTTTCGCGATGAGCGCCCCTCCGCCGTTCACGCGTCTGTCCCGCGAGATCCTGGTGCAGAACCGCTGGCACCGGTACTGCCGCGACCGGTACGTCCGCAGCGACGGCACCGAGGGCGAGTACTTCTATGTCGACATGCCCGGGTCGGTCGGGATCATCCCGCTGTTCGCCGACGGCACGACGCTGCTGATCCGGCAGCGCCGCTACCTCCTCGGCGTCGACCTCTGGGAGTTCCCGATCGGCGGGATGGCGCAGGGCGAGGAGCCGATCGTCGTCGCGCGGCACGAGCTGGAGCAGGAGGCGGGGCTCACCGCGGGCCGGCTCACCTATCTCGGCGCGTTCGCGCCCTACAAAGGCGTGTCGAACGAACGTTGCCACTACTTCGTCGCGGAGGACCTCGTCGAAGTCGGGCAGAAGCTCGAGCCGGAGGAAAGCCTCACGCTGCACCGCATGTCGTTCGACGCCGCGCGGCGAGTGCTGCTCGAGCAGGAACTCGGTGACGCGCAATCATGGGGCGGGCTCGTCCTGTTCGACCGCTGGCGCGCGGCTACTTCGGCGGCGCCTCCGCGCTCGTGAACGCGAACCAGGCCTTCGCGATCGCCTTCAGCTCGCGCTCGCTCGGCTCGAACTTCTTGGTCTTCGCGGCGCACTCGGTGCACTCGTCGATGAACTTGCGGCCGGCCCGATCGCGGAGTCCGAACGCGAGGAATCCCGACGCGAGCCCGGCGTCGGCCGCCGTGGCGCTCGAGTCGACCGCGAGCATCCGGCGCACGGTCGCGACGTCGTCCGCGTTGCTCAGCGAATTCGCCTTCCGGGTGCGCAGTGTCGTCACGATCCGATCGACGTTTTCCGCGACGCTCTTCGACCAGTCGGCCATCTGCATGAACGTCATGAAGCCGAAGGTCATCCACAACGGGTATTCCGCGCTGCCGATCAAGCGCCGGGTGAGCGTGTTCGAGATCGTCCCCAGGAGGTCACCCGAGACGACGTCGGCCACCGACGGGTCTTGCTTCGGATCGACGAGGACGATCACGGCGAAGGAGTGGAGCGAGCCCTTCCCGGACGTCGAGAAGTCGAGGTTGCTCGTCAACTTCGAGGTCCGGCCGGCTTCGCCACCCGCCGCCGCGAACTTGGCTCGATCGGTGTAGATCGTGACATCGGTGGGCTGCGTCACCTGCGGCTTGCCCGGGAACACCGCGGCGTGCAGCTCGGTGGCGCGGTCGAACCACAGCGACAACTCGGCAGTGAACTCCGCTGAGAACGGCGTCATCACCGTCCAACTCGCGGCACGCACGCGCACTCCGTCCTTGAACCTGTCGGCCTTCTTGGCGCGCTTCGCGATCTCGGCGCGGTCGGCGGCCGACCATTCGATCTTCGCCGCGTGCGTGAGAGACGTGGTGACGAGCGTGAGCGTGAGCGCGATCGGCGCGATCCGCATACGGCCTCCTTCCTCGCGCAGGAATGTACGCGCGAGCGGGCCGACCGGCAATCCGCGGGTGGGACAGCGCAGGCGCCGTCAGCTCGGGACGGTGACGTCCTCGGTCATGCGCTCGGTGATCCGCACGACGCGTCCCGCCGAGAACGTCAGCGTGGTGACGTACAGAGTGGGAGCGCCGACGCGGTCGAGTCCGCGGGTTCCGAACTGCCATTCGACGTGATCGTCGCTGCCGAACAGGATGCACTCGGGCTGCCCGCAGAGGCGCTTCACCTCCGAAGGCGACATTCCCAGGCGCACGAGCGGTGCGGAGAACCGCCCGCTGACGATCGTGTGCGGCTTCTTCGACGCGTTCGAGATCGCGCCGTCCTTCGCGCGCCTCTTCGCCTTCGGCGCGCTCTTTTGCGCCGTCGGCTTGCGGGTGCGGCGAGCTTCACGGACCACCATGCGAGTCTCCAATCTCCTGTCCCGGCGCCCTCGGTCGGAGGCGCCGTCCTCGGCCTTTCTCTTCGGGAGTTCGATGTCCGAGCTTTAGTCGATCCCGCGATTCCTCGGCGATTTCCCCTCTGGTTCAATGCCCGGTCCTCGCCCCGGAGCCGACCATGCCCGACGTTCGCAAGCCCTTGCGCGCCCCGCGCGGAACGCAGCTCTCGTGCGCGAACTGGCAGATCGAAGCGCCCTACCGCATGCTGCAGAACAACCTCGACCCCGAGGTCGCGGAGGATCCGGCGCGGCTCGTCGTCTACGGCGGCTCGGGAAAGGCCGCGCGCGACTTCGACTGCCTCGACGCGCTGCTCGCGACGCTGCGCCGCCTGAAGCCGGACGAGACGATGCTCGTCCAGTCCGGCAAGCCGGTCGGCGTGTTGAAGACGTTCGAGCACGCGCCGCGCGTCCTGCTCGCGAACTCGCTGCTCGTCCCGCACTGGGCGCACTGGGAACACTTCCGCGAGCTGGAGCGGAAGGGCCTCATGATGTTCGGGCAGATGACCGCCGGCTCGTGGATCTACATCG
>CAZBOK010000401.1:0-4252 GCA_964493525.1 uncultured Phycisphaeraceae bacterium
CTCGGCCGCGATCCACGCCGAGCGCGTGACGAGCGCGACCGCGGTTTCGGGCGCGGCGGCGAGGCGCGCGAGCACGACCGCGTCGTCCGCTTGGAAGCGCGGCCCGACGTTGGCGTCGAGCCCGGTGAGCGAGCGGTCGCCGGCCGAGACCGACTCGGCGGTGATGGCGATCGTCGCGACCACCTGTCCGCCGGAGTTCCACGCCGCCGGCTCGGTCATCGACACGCGCCCCTCGAAGCCACCGCGCGTCAACTCGGCGAGGCTCGACGGGAGGTCGGTCGACGTCGCGCCGTTCGTCAGCTCGCCCGACGCGCGCGCGGCGACGACGACCGGGTCGAACCACAGCGGCAGGACTCGACGGTCGGAGTCGGCGAGGTCGGCGCCCGCTTCGGGCGGCGCGTCCGCGCAGCGCACGAAGCGGTCGAGGAGCGGCGCGAACGCGGCGAGCGGCGGACCGACCACGAGCGTCGGACCGGGCGAGCTCGCGATCGACGCCTCGAGAGACGACGACGAATCGAGCAGACGGACGTCGACGTCTCCGGCGACGCCGAGTTCGCGCAGCCGCGCGACCACCAGCGCGCGCGCCGGAGCAGGCAGATCCGTCACCACGACGATGGGCGGAGCGGCTGAAACGACGAGCGCGGCCGCGAGCGCGAAGCCGGAGACGCTCACGAACGCGACTCCTCGACGCCGTTGCGCTCGATCGATTCCTCGGCTGCGCGCGCCCTCGGCTCGAACACGCCGGCGAGGAAGATGCAGCACGCGACGACCAGGATCGCGACGCCGCCCCACACCGCGCCGTCGAACTTCCGCCAGCCGTAGAGCACGCCGCCGAGCCAGGTGCCGGTCGCGAGGCCGATCCCCGACGCGGCGCTGTTCAAGCCGACGAGCGAACCGCGCAGGCGATCCGGGCCGAGGCCGGTGAGGATCGCGGCGAACGGACCCTGTCGCATCGCGGCGACGGCGGACACGGACACCGCGACGGCGATGAACATCGCGAACGAGTCCGCCACCAGCAGGAGCGGAGTGAGGACGAGCGAGCCGACCAGCGAGATCGCGACGGTGCGCCGCTTGCCGAGGCGATCGGCGCATGCGCCGGCGAGGAACGCGCCGGGGAGCGCGCCGAGTCCCATCCAGAGGAAGAAGCGCTCTCGATCGCCGAGGCTCGCGTCGAAGTGCTCGTGGCACCAGTCCGCGAACGAGGTGATCACCGCGAAGCTCGACGCCGTGAACGCGAACGTCGTCAGCAGGATCGACGGGACACCGCGGCACGCGAGCGCGGCGCGCGGGAGATCCGACCATCGCGCGCCGGTTTCCGGCGCGGCGGCCGGCTCGCCGCGCGGCGCGACGAACGCGGCGCCGATCGCCGCCAGCGCGGAGATCGTCGCGAGCACCCCGAAGAACGCGGTCAGGTGGAAGCGCGCGAGCGCCGCGGACGCGGGCATGCCGACCACGAGGGCTGCGTAACCGCCGCCGAGCACGACCGCGAGAGCGCGGCCGCGGCGCGCGTACGGAACGGCGTCGGCGACGAGCGCGATCGACGCCGACACGATGCCGCCGGTGCCGAGGCCGGCGAGCGCGCGGCACACGAGGAACGGCGCGTAGCCGATCGGCGCCAACAGGAGCGCGTTCGCGATCGCGTAGCCGGCGAGCGACGCGAGCAGCACGCGCCGGCGGCCGAGGCGGTCGCAGCCGATGCCGAGCACGAACCCCGAGATCGAGTAGCCGAGCGTGAACACCGACGTGAGCAGCCGGACCGACGCGTCATCGACGGCGAGCGCGGCTTTCAATTCGGGGAAGAGCGGCGTGAGCGCGTGGGTCCCGGAGCTTGCCACGAACACCGCGAGGAAGGCCGTGACGAGCAGCGCGGTCGTCCGCGCGACGGGCGAAATCGTTCTCGTCACTCAATGACTCGCAGGGCGGCTTCCGATGAGTGCTGACGCGTGCGGGCAGGATAAATGGACGGTGTTCGGGGCCGGCGATAATCTCCGCCGTCCCTTTTTCCCGGCGGAACCAGAGGCAACGAGTGACGGCGAAGGTCGCGATTCTCGGCGGCGGCATCTCTGGCGTCGCATGCGCACGCTTCCTGCTCGACGCCGGGCTCGAAGTCGAGGTGCTCGAAGCGGACGCGCGCGCGGGCGGACTGGTCCGCAGCGACGTCGTCGACGGCTACGTGTTCGACCGCGCGGGCGGCCACATCCTGTTCACCAAGGACAAGTGGTGCCGCGACCTCCTGCACGGGCTCTTCCGCGGCGACGAGCTGGTCGCGACCGAGCGCAACACGAAGATCCTCTACCGCGGGCGATTCGTGCACTACCCGTTCGAGAACGGGCTCGGCGACCTCGAGCCGGAGGAGCGCCTGCAGTGCCTGAAGGGGTACATCGAGGCGTGGGTCGCGCGGAAGTCGGGCGCGAAGGTGCCGGACAACTTCAAGGACTGGGTGATGCACCGGATGGGCGCGGGAATCGCCGCCGGTTTCATGAACCCGTACAACGAGAAGATCTGGAAGGCCGACCTCGCGACGCTCGGCATCGACTGGGTCGAGGGCCGCGTGCCGGACGCGCCGCTCGAGGACGTGCTGCGCGCAGCGCTCGGCCAGCGCGTCGAGGGCTACGTCCACCAGCTCAACTTCCACTATCCGCGCTTCGGCGGCTTCGAGGAGATCTTCCAACGCCTCCTCCGCCCGGTGCGGCCGTTCCTGCGCACCGGCGTCCGCGTCGAGCGGGTCGAGAAGCGCGGCGAGCGATTCCTGGTCAACGGCACCGAGTACGACCGCGTCGTCTCCACCGTGCCGCTGCCGATCCTCGCGAACCTCCTCGAAGGACTCGACGCGAACGGACGCGCCGCGGCGCTCGCGCTGCAGCATCGATCGTTGACGTCGTTCCTGTTCGGCATCGAAGCCGGCAGCGCGAAACCGTTCTCGTGGATCTACCTCCCCCACGCGTCGCAGGGTCCGGCGAACCGAGTGACCTACCTCTCGAACTACTCGCCGATGAACGCGCCGAAGGGCCGCGCGTCGTTGCTCGCGGAGGTCACGCACAACGGTCCGCTCGCCGTCGACGGCAGCTACCTCGCGAACCTGCGCGACGCGCTCGGGAAGGAGGGGCTCCTCCGCTCCGACGGCGTGACGACGATGCACCACTACTCGAACGAGTGGGCCTACATCCTCTTCGACCGAGACTTCACCAAAAAGCGCGCGCTCGCGATCGAATCGATCGAGCGGCTCGGCGTCTATCCGCTCGGCCGCTTCGGCCGCTTCGACTACCACAACTCCGACCAGTGCGTGATCTCCGCGCGTGAGATCGCCGCGCGCGTCGTGGCGTCGATCCGCTGATGCCGACGGCGGGCGCGCCGCGCATCTCCGTCGTCCTCCCGACGCGGAACGGGATGCCGGAGGTCGCGCCGGCGCTCGACGCGATCCTCGCGCAACAGTGCAACGAGCCGTTCGAGCTGTACTGCATCGACACCGAGTCGACCGACGGCACGTGGGAGGAGATCGAGAAGCGCGGCGTGAAGCGGCGCCGCATCGCGCGCGCGGAGTTCCAACACGGCCGCACGCGCAACGCCGCGATCGCGGAGACGACGGGCGACGTCGTCGTGTGCACCGTGCAGGACGCGGTGCCCGCGGACGAGCACTGGCTCGCGGCGCTCGTCGAGGCCGTGCGATCGGAACCCGACGCGGCCGGCGCGTATTGCCGCCAGGTGCCGCGGCCGGGATTCAATCCGTTCTTGAAGCGGCGGCTCGAGAACTGGTCGGCCGGACGGACGACGCGCCGCGTTCAGCGGCTCGCCCCGGGTCAACGGCTCGCCGATCTCGCACCGCTCGCGCGACTCGAGCTCTGCGCGTTCGACGACGTCGGCTCCGCGATGCGGCGCGACGCGTGGCGCCAGTTCCCGCTGCCCGAGCGGCGGTTCGGCGAGGACGTCGCGTGGGGCAAGAGCGTGATCGAAGCCGGCCACTCGATCGTGTTCGAGCCGCGCGCGGTGACGGTGCACTCGCACGACGACGGCGCGTGGGAGGAGTTCAAGCGCATCTATCTCGACCACGCGAACCTGTTCGAGCTGTTCGGCGTGCTGACGGTGCCGACGTTCGCGGACGCGCGCCGCAACAGCCGCGCGCAGGCCGGCGTCTACCGCGAGATCCTGGCGACGCTCGACGTGGGGCCGGACGAGCGGCGTCGGCTCGCGCAGTTCGCCGCGCGGCTCGCGTTCGCGGAGACGTTCGCGCAGTGGCTCGGCGCGCGCTCGATCC
>CAZBOK010000402.1:0-4238 GCA_964493525.1 uncultured Phycisphaeraceae bacterium
ATGAAGGGCAAGAAGCCACCGGTCGTCGAGCCGACCACCGAGACCGCGAGCACGCCGAAGACGCCCGCGAAGGATGCGACGCCCGCACCTGCGCCGAAGACGGAGCCCGCGCCCGCCGCGTCCGCGCCGGCTCCGGCTCCGGCGTCCGCTCCGGCACCCGCTGCTTCGGCGCCGGCGGAGACCGCGCCCGCCGCCCCGGTCGCGACGAAGATCGACTTCCCGCCGTTCACGAAGCTCGCCGACATGACCGACGAGGAGTGGACCGCGCTGCAGGCGGCGGTGCACACGGAGTACATCCACTTCGATCGCCCGAAGGACCGCAAGCCCGCGCAGAAGCTGATCGCCGAGGCACAGGAGAAGGCCGTCCCCGCGCTCGCGAACGCGTTCATCGGACTCGACACCGCGAACGCGGAAGACGCGCCGAAGATCTCACGCCTGCTCTACGCGATCCAGGACGACGCCGTGCTGAAGGTCATCGGCATCCCCTTCCACGACACGATGAATCCGTCCGAGGAGGACGCGCAGTACAACGCGGACCACATCCTCAAATTCGTCGCGAAGTGGAAGGAGTATGTGGACGACCCCGTGAAGATGGGGAAGGTCCGCGCGAAGATCGCCGAGGCACGCGGCAAGGCGGCCGCCGAGCCGAAGGACACCGGCGACGGCGGTTGATCGATCTCAGAGCGTCGGCGGCGGCGCGTCGCTCGCGACGTCGTCGACGCGGACCTTGCGGTCGACGAGGTACTGCACCGCGCGCTCGATCTCCGCGTCATCGCCCTCGATGTCGAGGCACACCAGGCCCACTTCGTCCGTGATGCTCGCGCCGCGGATGTTCGGGATGACGTTGAAGTTCTTCCCGAGGTTGTAGAGCAGCGGCTCGCGGATCAGTTCGCGGGGGAAGGTGCAGTAGACAGTGCGCTTGCTCATCACGTCCTCGGGCGAGTCCGCCCTTCGTTCTTCTCGGGCACGGGGGCGCAGAGTGTAGAGAGCGCGGAGACGGCCGACTACCCGCCACGAATCGCACCGAGCGGCGGAAAGTACGCGCCCCGCTTCAGCCACTCGACGAGATCGCGCTCCACGGACGCCTGCCGCAGATCGATCCTCGGCCGGCGCCCTTCCCCCCCGCCGTCGTCGCCGCCGCCGTCCCCGCCCCCATCCCCGCCGCCGTCCGCGGCGCGTCGACTGATCTCGTGGAGCCCGAGGATCTCCTCGAAGGTGAATGCGACCTCGACGTCGAGGCGGTCCGTCGCACGCGCGGCTTTCGAGCGCAACTGACGCTCGAGCTCCTCCGCGAGCAGCCGCGGGTCACGCCGGCCGGACAGCGTCCGGCGCACCTGATCGAGGCGCGACTCCCCCGTCGTCACCTGCTCGCCGGCCAGCGCTTCGATCGCCCCCGGCGGACGAGCGAGGCCGACGGCAAGGAAGGCCGCCGCACGAGCCGAAGCATCGCGCTCGACGCGCAGCCACGCGAGCAGCCCCGGTCCGGAATCGGTGGCGCCGAGTCCCGCGAGCGCGAGACCCGCGGCCTCGCGCACCTCGGGACGGTGCGACGACAGCAACGATTCGAGCGCCGCGCACGGCGCGCCGTTCGGCGACGCGGCACAGGCGAGCGCCGCGGAAACGAGCGTCTGCGGATCCTTCGCGCTCCCGAGCAACTGCACCACGCGGGAGACGCCGTCGGCGCGCGCCGCGAGCGCGGCGACCGCCGCCGAGCGCACGTGCTCCGACTTCGCGCCGAGCGCGTCGGTCAGCGCGTCGAGCGAGTCGGCGTCGCTGCAACCCGCGAGCGCGAGCAAGAGCGCCGCGCGCACGTCGTCGTTCTTCTCGTCCGCCGCGGCCGCGACGAGCGGCGGCAACAGCGCCGGCTCCGCGAGCGCCGCCGCCGCGCACGCCGCCGCACGCCGGACCAGCGGACCGCGATCGGTGAACGCGGGCACGATGAGCGGCGCGACCGCGCGATCGCGCGTCATTCCGCCCGCGAGGACCCACGCGGCGCGCTGGCGTTCGAGCGAATCCCTTCGGAGTCCCTCGAGCAGCGGCTTCAGCCCGGCGACGTCTCCCGCCCGCGCGAGCGCGAGCGGCGCGGCGCGACGCGCGAGGATCACCTTGTGGCTCGCCGCGTCCGCCCGGAGGCGGTCGAGCGCGTCCGCGGGGTCGAGTGCGCCGAGCAAGAGGATGCCGACCGCGCGCTCGTCGTCATGGAGCCGGTCCGCGAGCAGCTCGCGCCGGAGCATCCCGGCCGCGGTCCGCGTGCCGATCCGGCCGAGGGCGAACAATGTCGAGCGCACGACCAGCGGGTTCGTGGTCTCGTTCAGCGTCGCGACGAGCAACGGCACCGCGCCGTCACCCGCGTTCGCGACCTTCTCGATCGCGTCGCGGCGACGCTCGGGATCGGGGTCGCCGAACCCCTTCGCGAGCTCCTCGAGAAACGTCTCCTGCGCCGCGGACAGCGGTCGCGCCCCGAGCAATGGATTGGCACGGCCCGGCTCGTCGCCGTCGGCGAACGCGAGCGACCACATCACGACGAACGCGAAGGCTGACACCGACATCGCGCCGGATTCTAGTCGCCGACCGGCCGGCGGTAGCGGCGCCGGCCCGACGCCTCACGCGCGCGGGCCGGCGCCGGCTTCGACGCGCCGATCGTTACTGGTTCAGCTCGAGGAGCACCGGGTTCGAGATGCGACCGTTCGCGAGATCGATCGCCTGCACGGCGAGGTCGATCGCGACGGCAGCCGGTCCCGGCGCGACGCCGCCGAACGAGCCGTAACCGATCGAGTCGGAGAACCCGATCACGAGCGGCAGGTTCTGCACGCAGACCTGGAACAACGCATTGCCCGGATCGAGGGCGAGCGCGCCGAATCCGGGGATCGCGAACGACGCGGAGCCCGGCGCGACGCCGGTCGCCAGGAGCAATGCATACGGCGAGCTCGGCGTGATCCCCGCGAGGGCGGCGGTCACCGGCGTCCCGGTGGTCGCCGGCGTCGGCCCCACCTCGAGGCTCGGGAACGGCGTGGCGTCGACCGACGCGAGCGCGTCCGCCTCGATCCCGTTGCTGAACCCCCAATCGCCCTCACGGAACCCCGTGTAGATCGAGCCGCCGGCGGCGACCGAGAACACCGTGGCATCCTCCGCCGTCGGGGCCTGCACCGTGAACAGCACCTCGGTGCCGACGACCTCGAGCGACGTCACGTCGTTCACGCTCACCGTCGAGCCGAGCGCGTGCTGCACGAAACCTTCCATCGTCGCTGCGCCGAACAGGACGGTCGCGATCGTGCCGCCCTTCTGCAGGATCCACACCGCACCGTCCTCGACCACGACGTTTGCGGGACCGCAGGTCTCGTCCTCGGCCGTGCTGAAGAGCAGCGCGCCGGTCGGGTCGATCGCGATCGCATCGATGTCGATGTTCCCGTCGTTCGCGCCCATCGCTTGTGCGAGCGACGCCTCCGAGTACTCGACTTTCACGCCGCCCGTGGTGCTCGGATCGAACCGCAGGACGTCGCCGTCCTTGAAGCCTCCCTGGTCGGACAACATCGAGAACCAGACGCCTTCCGCGATCGGACGCCCGGCCGGGACCGCCGTGATCTCGAGGGCGTCGATGTCGTTCGGCTCGTCCATCTTGGAGTCGGAATTCCGATCTCCGAACCAGTACGCGAGCGCCTGGCCGAGCAGGAACGGCCGCGCGGCCTGCCCCTGCTCCTTCACCACCAGCTCGTTGTCGGCGATGGTCGCGCCGTTCAGCGTGCCGGGCCCCGACATCGACATCACGAAGCGCGGCGGAGCCTGCGCCGACGCGAGCGACGGGAGCGCGGCGAGGAGCGCGAGTGCGAGCGGGGCACGCCGGATCGACGACGCGGCGGCGCCGCCGCGGGAAGCGGAACGGAACATGGGAGACCTCCGGAGACGAAGTTGAAGACGCGCTCCCGTCCGCGGCGATGTCGTCGCGGCGAGCGCGCCTCTCCGTCGTCGCGATCGGCGCGCGGTTACGCGGATTCGTCGGGGAACGCGAGCACGTCGTCGATCCGACGCGCTCCGATCAACGCCATGAGCAAACGGTCGACTCCGAGCGCGATTCCCGCGCACGGCGGCAAACCGTGCGCGAGTGCGGAAAGGAACCGCTCGGGCATCGGCCCGGGGTCGAGGCCGAGCGCCCGCTTCTTCGCGCGATCCGATTCGAACCGCCGGCGCTGCTCGGCCGGATCGGTCAGCTCGACGAACGCGTTGGCGAGCTCGACGCCGTC
>CAZBOK010000403.1:0-4237 GCA_964493525.1 uncultured Phycisphaeraceae bacterium
CGGCGCGCCGACGTCTACGCGCTTGGCGCGACGCTCTACGAGTGCGTGACGCTTGAACGACCGCACCGCGCCGCGACGCGCGAGGCGATGTACCGCTCGATCCTGAACGACTCGGTCGAAGACGCGCGCCATCTCGAGCCCGCGACGTCGCGCGATCTCGCCGCGGTGCTCGCCGTCGCGCTCGAGAAGGACCCCGAGCGCCGCTACGTCGACGCCGCGCGATTCGCGGAGGACCTGCGCCGCGTCGCCGCGCGCGAGCCGGTCGAGGCGCGTGCGCCGGGGCCGATCGCGCGGGTGGTGCGGTGGGCGGGGCGCAACCCGCTGGTCGCCGGCCTCGACGTCGCCGTCCTCGTCCTCTTGATCTCGTGGCTCGCGTTCGCGCTCGCGTCGAACCGCGTGCTGAAGCGAGAGGAGGCCGCCGCGCTCGCGAACGCCGAGCAGGCGCGGACGAGCCTCGCGCAGGTCGAGCGGCTCGCCGATCTGAAGGGCATCGATCAGCTCGAGCGCCGCGTCGAGCAGCTCGTGCCGATCGCTCCCGCGACGATCCCGGAGTTCGAGCGCTGGCTCGCCGCGGCGCGCGGGCTCGTCGATCGACTGCCGCGGCATCGCGAGGAGCTCGCGCGTCTCGCGGAGACGGGCGCGGGGCCCGGCGCGCCGGCGTGGCAGGCGGCGCACGCGGAGCAGCTCGCGGACCTCGCGGCCCGCGAAGCGGAGGTCGAGACGCTCGAGAAGTTCCTCGCCGCGCATGCCGCCGACGATCGACACGTGCCCGGCTTCGTCGGAGCCGGCGAGCGATGCGCGGAGCGGCGCGCCGAGCTGCGCGCGGAGCGCGAGAGCCTCGAGCGCGAACGGACGTTCCCGTCGACGGAGCTCGCGTGGCGCTTCGGCGTCTCCGCGGAGCTGGTGCGCCGACTCGAGGCGTTCGCGGACCCGGAGCACGGCGCCGTCGCCGAGGTGACGCGTCGGCTCGCGCAAGCGCGAGCGGTCGAGCGCACCACGTCGAACGAGAACGCCCCCGCGTGGGAGCGTGCGCGCGAAGAGTTGCGTTCCGATCCGCGCTTCGGGGGCGTTGATCTCGTCCCGCAGGTCGGGCTCGTCCCGATCGGCAAGGATCCCGCGAGCGGTCTGCAGGAATTCGTCCACTGGCTGTCGAACGACGGCGACCCGCCGCGCCGCCGCGCCGATGGATCGATCGAGTTCGACGCGCGCACCGGCATCATCCTCGTGCTCCTCCCCGGCGGCGCGTTCGACATGGGCACGGAGCCGAGCGTGCGTCCCGAAGAGCGCTCGAGCTACAGCGCGGAGTCGATGATCGAGTCCCCGCGCCACCGCGTGCAGCTCGACCCGTTCTTCATCGCGAAGTTCGAGACGACGCAGGCCCAGTTCGTGCGGCTCGCGGGTTCGAACCCGTCGAAGAATCCGTTCGATCAGCCGCGCGGCGCCGATCTCTCGCCGATCCATCCGGTCGAGAACGTGTCGTACGCGCAGGCGGCCGCCGTCATGAAGCGCTGCGGTCTCGCGATCCCGACCGAAGCGCAATGGGAGTACGCCGCGCGCGCCGGCACCACGACGCTCCGCTTCACCGGAGACGACTGGCGCAGCCTCGACGGACACGTGAACGCGCGCGACAAATCTTCGGCGCGTCTCGACGGCAACGAGAGCGCCGAGCAGCGGCTTCTGTTCGACGACGGGTTCGGGCGGACCGCGCCGGTCGACTCGCTGAGCGCGAACGCGTTCGGTCTGCACCACGTGCTCGGCAACGTCGAGGAGTGGACGTGCGATTGCCGTGCGATGTACTCGCTGCCGGTTCGCGAGGGGGACGGCGCGCGGATCGCGGTCCAGTCCGACTGGAACATCGCGCGCGGCGGCGGCTTCCTCGACCTGCCCGACCGCTTGCGCTGCGCCGCGCGGGATCCGGTCAAGGGCGGCGCTGCCGCCGCGACACGAGGTTTCCGCGCATCGCGCTCGCTCGACCGCTGAAGCGCTTCCATGAAAAAACCCCGGCGCCGGTCTTCGCCGGCACCGGGGGATCTCCCGGAGGATCGACCCGCCGTGGGCGGGGGTCGCCACGCAACTCGACACACCACGAGGAGAAGCGTGAACCGCGGCCCGGGTGTGACGCGGAAATCGAGGATACCGCGGGACGGCCGCGATCCGGGGTTTCGGCGCTTTGTGCGAAAGATGAGACGGGGCCGCTGCCGATGAACCTGCGGAGGGGTGCGCACTCGGCGCGCCTCCGTGCAGTCCACCTCGGGCCCGCAGCCATGCCACTCAGGGGCGAACTCAGCAGCGTCGACCTGGCGCACATCTTCCAGATGCTCCTGCTGAATCAGAAGGCGGGCGTGCTGGAGATCGTGCACGACGGCGTGAAGCGTCCGCTCTACTTCCGGCCCGAAGGCATCTTCGTCCCGTTCCAGGAGGATCTCCTCGCCGAGAGCGCGGTGCGCCAGTTGAAGCGCGCCGGGCGCGTCGACGAGCGGCAGATCGAGCGCGCCCGCTGCAACATGGCGGTCGTGAAGAAGGGCCTGCTCGACACGCTGGTGGAGATGAAGCTGCTCGAGCCGGCCGAGCGCAACCAGGTGATGAAGCAGCAGCTCGAGGAAGGCGTCTACGAGCTGTTCTTCGTGCGTGATGCGAGCTTCGAGTTCCGCGACGGCGAGGAGCCGTCCCCGGACTTCGGCGTCGGCCGCGGGCTCGCGTTGTCGCCGAACGCGCTGATCATGGAAGCGGCGCGACGCATCGACGAGTGGGAGTACATCCGCAAGCTCGTGCCGTCGGGCCTCGACATCGTCGAGGCGACGGACGACCTGAAGAAGATCGATCCGAAGGAGCTGGACGCGGAAGCGCGCGCGGTGCACGCCGCGCTCGACGGCGTCCGCACGGTCGACGAAGTGATCGAGGTGACCGGGATCGCGCGGTTCGTCGTGTTCCGCAAGATCGCGTTCCTCCTCGAGCACAAGGTCGCGGTTTCCGTTCCGCCGGATCGATTGATCGTGCGCGCGGAGCAAGCGCTCGAAGGCGGACGGCCGAAGTCGGCCGTTCATCTGTACGAGCGCGCGCTGCAGCTCGGGGTCGCCGACGTCGCCGTGCTGAACGGCGCGGGTCGTGCGCACGAGTCGCTCGGCGAACACGCGATCGCGGCGGAGCGCTACCTCGCCGCGGGGCGGCGCGCGGAAGAGGACGGCGATCTCGAGGCCGCGCTGCGCTTCTACGTCCGCATTCGCGAGTTGCTCCCGACGCAGGTCGAGGCGCGCGAGCGATTGTTCGCGCTGCGCAAGGTCGCTGCGACGGCGCTGCACGGGATGCGCCCGCGCTTCGATCCGGTCGCCGAAGGATTCGAGCTCGCGGAGATCCTCGCGGTCATCGGACGCTCGGAAGAGCTCGCGCTCGTGCTCGCGGGGCTCATGGACCTCGCCGACCGCGACCCCGACGCGATCGAGCGCGTCGCCGAGCTCGCGGGCCGGCTCTCGCAGACCGGCGTCGCGATCGACGCGCTGGTCCGCGCGGCCGATTGCCGCGCGCGCGCCGGAGACTTCGGCCTCGCGGTCCGCGCGCTGAAGCGCGCCCAGTCGCTCGACCCGAGCCGCGCGATGCTCGCGGATCGGATCAAGTCGATGAACGAACGCCTGCGCGTGCGCGGAGAGCGCAAGCGGGCGGCGATCCGCGTGCTCTCGCTGGTCGGCATGTTCGTGCTGCTGTTCTTCGGCTACGGCCGCTTCGGCGCGATCGCGATGGAGCGCTACGGCGAGCGCTCGCTCGAGGACTTCGTCGCGACCGCGCAGTTCGACGACGGCCGCGAGTACTACCGCTCGATCTGCCGGCGTTTCCCGCTCACGATCCCGATGCTGCTGTCGCTCGAGAACCTCCGCGAGCTCGACGTCGCGGAGCGCAATCACGAGGAGATCGAGGAGTTCCGGTCCCAGATCCAGGCCGAGGAGAGCGAGTCGCGCCTGAAGCAGGCCAAGTACTTCAAGGAGGCGGCCCACTCCGCGCGCTTCACCGGCAACTACGCGGGTGCGCAACGGCTCTTGAAGCGCGCGTTCGATCTCGCCGGCGCGAACGATCCGCTGGAGTTGAAAGCATCGATCGCCGATCTCGATCACTACCTCGGCGAAGCGCACCGTCTGCAGACCGAGGCCACGTTCTTCCGCAACGCGGGGCGATTCGCGGACGCGCACGCGAGACTCGTCGACCTCGTGAAGAACTACCCGAACGCCCCGGGCATGGAATCGATCAC
>CAZBOK010000404.1:0-4232 GCA_964493525.1 uncultured Phycisphaeraceae bacterium
GCCGTACCTCGCGTGGAGCTTCCTCGCGCTCTGGCTCGCGGCGCGCGCGGCGCGCGCGGGCCGTCCGCGCGACCTCGTGCTCGCGGCGCTCGCCGCGGCGTGCGCGATCGGGACGAAGGACCAGGCCTATGGGCTGTTCGTGCTGACCGCGCCGGCCGTCCTCTACCTCTATATGCACCCGCTCCGGGGCCCGGGCGCGACCGGCTCGACCGTCGAGACGCGCAAGATGCCGTGGGGCGCGTGCGCGGTCGGCGTCCTCCTCGCCGCGGCGCTGCTGCTCGTCCTCCCCGGGATCCCGATCGACTGGGATTGGCATCGGCGCCACCTCGAGCATCTCGCGAACTCGGGTTCCGAGCCGTACCGCGTCGATCCGCGCACGCTCGCCGGTCAGTGGACGCTCGTCCGCGGCGTCGCGCATCTCGTCGCGCTCGGCATGGGGCTGCCCGCGGCGGTGCTCGGCGCCGCCGCGTTCGTGTTCGCGATCGTGCGCGATCTCAAACGGTCGCTGATCGTGGTCGCCGCGTTCGTTTCGTACGTCGCGACGTTCCTGATCCCGGCCGGCTTCGCGTACCTGCGCTTCACGATGCCGCTGCAGCTCCTCGCGATCGTCCTCATCGGTGCGTGGCTCGCGCGCGCGATCGACGGCGCGTCGCGGCCGGCGCGGTTCGGCGCGCTCGCGCTGGTCGTGCTCCTGGTCGCACACGGCGCGTGGGGCGCGATCGGCGTCGATCGGTTCCTCGCGTCCGACGACACGCGCTCGCGCGCCGAGCGGTGGCTGCGCGCGAACGCGACGCCGGCGACGCGGATCCACACCGTGCTCGACGCTCCGGCCGTGAACGTGATCCCGCCGCCGTGGCCGCTCGTCACGATGCAGACGCCCGGCGCGCCGCCCGCCGGACTCGACCGCTCGCCGCCCGACCTGATCGTCGTGTCGTTCTTCGAGTACTTCGACCCGTCGCACGCGGGCGAGCGCGGCGCGCACGCGAACGCCGACGTCCTGCATCAGTTCGGCCGGACCTACGACGTCGTCGAGCGCTTCGAGCCCGCGGTCGATCACGTCCTGCGCGAGTGCGTCGCCGCGCAACCGGTCGTGTGGATCTACCGCGCGAGGAGTTGAGACCCGGCGAGCGCGGGACCGATCGGCCCCAGGACCAGTGCGGTTGCCGTCAACGCGAGCGCTGCCGCCGTGTGTCGCATGGGGCGTCGTTATACTCCCGCGCCTCTTTGCGCACCGGCGGCCGTCGGCATCGCCGCCCCGTTCCACGAGGACCCACCATGCGAATCTCGTCGTCCGCCCGCTCGTTCGCGGGCCTGCTCGCGTTCGTCGTCGCGGTACCCGCCATGGCCGACGAAGGGATGTGGACGTTCGACAACCCGCCGCTCGCGCAGTTGAAGGCGCGCTACGGTTTCGAGCCGACCGCCGAGTGGCTCGATCGACTGCGGCTCTCGTCGGTGCGGTTCAACGACGGCGGCTCGGGGTCCTTCGTGAGCGCCACCGGACTCGTGCTGACGAACCACCACGTCGCGCGGCACCAACTGCAGAAGCTCTCGTCGGCCGAGCACGACTACGCGAACCTCGGCTACCTCGCGCACAAGCCGGAGGAGGAGCTGAAGTGTCCGGACCTCGAGCTGAACGTGCTCGAGTCGCTCGAGAACGTGACCGACCGCGTGATGGCCGCGACGAAGGCCGCCGGCGATGACTCGGTCGCGGCGCTGAAGGCGCGCAAGAGCGAGGTCGCGAAGATCACCAAGGACACGAAGGAGAAGACCGGCCAGGACTGCCAGGTCGTCACGCTCTACAACGGCGGCGAGTACTGGCTCTACCGCTACCGCAAGTTCACCGACGTCCGCGTGGTGTTCGCGCCCGAGATCACGATCGCGTTCTTCGGCGGCGACCCCGACAACTTCACGTTCCCGCGCTACGACCTCGATATGGCGCTGTTCCGCGTGTACGTCGACGGCAAGCCGTACCGGCCGGAGCACTGGCTCGAGTGGAACCCGAAGGGCGCGAATGACGGCGACCTCGTGTTCGTCTCCGGCCACCCGGGTTCGACCGCGCGACTGAAGACGCTCACGCAGCTCGAGATGCTCCGCGACGTCGATCAGCCGGCCGCGATCGAGCGACTGACGCGCGTCGCCGGCGTGCTCGATCGCTACGGCGCGCTCGGTCACGAGGAGAAGCGCCAGTCGAACGAGATGAAGCTCGCGGTGACGAACTCGCTGAAAGCGCGCACCGGCCAACTGCAGGGCCTCAAGGACCGCACGCTGATGGGCAAGAAGGCGCGCGACGAGGCCGACTTCCGCGCACGCATCGACGCGAACCCCGAGTGGAAGAAGGAGTACGGCGACGCGTGGGATGTCATCGCGGCCGCGGAGAAGATGCGGCTCACGCGCATGCCGCACACGCGGTTCTGGAATCTCCCGCGTCAGTCGACGCTCGCGTCGAGCGCGATCCGCATGGTGCAACTGGTCGGCGATCTGAAGAAGCCGGACGGCGAGCGTCTGCCCGGCAACCACGAGGCGGAGCTCGAGTCGACGCGCTACGCGTTGTTCTCGCAGACTCCGACCTACCCCGCGCTCGAGGAGACGTTGCTCGCCGACGGTTTCGCCGCGATGCAGGAAGCGCTGCCGGCGGACGACCCGTTCCTGACGGCGGTGCTCGACGGGAAGGATCCGGCCGCGGCGGCGCACGCGCTCGTCAGCGGCACCAAGCTCGCCGACCCGGCGGTGCGCAAGCAGCTCGTCGAAGGCGGCGACGCGGCGATCGCGGCGTCGACCGATCCGCTCATCGTGCTCGCGCGCAAGGTCGACCCGCTGATCCGCGAGCTGCGCAAGTGGACCGACGAGAACGTCGACAGCAAGCTCACCGCGGCGGGGCAGCGCATCGGTCGCGCGCGGTTCGCGGCCTACGGCAAGAGCGTCGCGCCCGACGCCACGTTCACGCTGCGCCTCTCGTACGGCGCGGTGAAGGGCTACGCGATGAACGGCACCGTCGCGCCGCCGCGCACGTCGATCATGGGCGCGTTCGCGCGCGAGATCGAGTTCGGCGGCAAGGAACCGTTCGACCTGCCGCAGAGCTGGCACGACGCGAAGGACAAGCTCGACCTCGCGACGCCGATGAACTTCGTCTGCGCGTGCGACATCATCGGCGGCAACTCCGGCTCGCCGATCGTCGACAAGAACGGCGCGCTCGTCGGTCTCGTGTTCGATGGCAACATCGAGAGCCTCGTCGGCGATTACATCTACGACGAGGATTCGAACCGCTGCGTCGGCGTCCACGCGGCCGCGATCATCGAGGCGATGAAGAAGGTGTACGGCGCGGGCGCGCTCGTTCAGGAAATGGTCGGCAAGAGCGACGGCTGAGCGCGGCGTCGATTCGCACGGCCCGCGGGCGGGTGAGTCGGGACTCGCAACTCGGGAAGCCCGATCCCCGACTCACGAGTTCTCGCGCCCGGGGCCGAGGCCCATCCCCGACTCTCGAATCCCGATCCCCGCCCCCGTCCTCCTCGCGAACATCCGGTACAGCGCCGGCAGCACCACCAGCGTCAGCAGCCTCCGCACGATGCACCCGCGGCGGCGAACTCGATCTCGGGCTGGCCGTTCGGCCCGATGCAGAGGATGAGCCCGTGAACCGGCGCGAACGCGGTTCACCGGATGCCCGCGAGTGCGAGCCAGAACGCCGAGCAGGAGCTGCGGGTCATGGGGGGAGGGAGCATCTCGGAAGTCGCGCGTCGCGCGCAGCGCCGAGCGTCGCGACACCGGGACCGAACCGAAGTCCGGGACGGCGATCGGTGCCCCGGGCCGTCGCTCAAGCGCCGAGCGCCAGCGCCGCGCGGTGCTCGAACGAGAGGTACGCGACGAACGTCGTGAGCTTCAGCACGTCGCGCTCGTCGAGCCCGAGCGCCTTCATCGCTTCGACGTGCTCGCGCTTCGCCGTCCACGGCGACTGCAGCAGCCGGCGCGCGTGGTCGAGCACGAACCGTGTGAGCGCGTCGGCGCGCGGCGGGACCGCGCCGGCCGCGAGCGCGCGGATCTCCGCGTCGTCGATGCCGAGCGCGCGCGCGGACGATTCCTGCCAGTTCGCGCACGGCCCGGCGTGCTCGGTCGCGGCGGCGAACAACGCGATGCGGACGCGCAGCGCGGTCGAGAGGCGCTCGGTTCCCGTGAAGTGGTAACGGCGCCACGCTCGCACCAGCTCGGCGGCGGGCGGGTTCACGCCGAGGATCGCGCAG
>CAZBOK010000405.1:0-4187 GCA_964493525.1 uncultured Phycisphaeraceae bacterium
CAGCGTCGCGTCGCCGTCGACGCGCGCGACGCCGCGGCGGCCGGCGAGCGACCCGAGCAGGAGCCGCGCCGTCGTGCCCGATCCGCCGCAATGCAGCGCGACGTCGCGGCCACGCGCCAGGCCGTCGCCGAGGACGCTGCAGTCGTCGCCCGTTCGCGTGACGCGGGCGCCGAGGGCCGCGATGCATGCGATCGCGGCGTCGAGGTCTTCCGAGCGCGGGACGCCGCGGATCTTGCTCTCGCCGACGGCGCGCGCCGCGATCAACAGCGCGCGCTGCGCGATCGACTTGTCGCCCGGAACCCGGACCACGCCGCGGAGCGGCGGTGCGGGGCCGCGCACGATCAAGCGGTCGGGACTGCCTGCGCTCACTCCTCGAGCCGGCGGTAATACTCGGTCTCGCGCTTGTCGACCGGCGCGGCCTCCGTGAGGAAGAGCCCGATCAAGTTGCAGCCCGCGCGCTCGAGAACGCCGCGCGCGCGGTCCGCCTGGTCCTTCAGCGTTCGCCCGATGCGGACGACGAGCAGCACGCCGTCGAGCCGCGAGCCGAGCACGGCGGCGTCCGTGTAGGGATTGACCGGCGGCGTGTCGCAGATGATGTGCGTGTAGTCGCGCTTCAGTTCGTCGAGCAGGTCCTCGATGCGGTCCGACGCGAGCAGCTCGGCCGGGTTGCGCGGCTCGCGCCCCGCGCGGATGACGCTCAGGTTCGACACCTTGGTCTCGGCGATGACGGAGCGGAGATCGGTCTGGTCCTGCAGCAGCTCCGAGAGCCCTTTGCCTTCTTCGATGCCGAGCAGCTCGGCGACGCGCGGCGCGCGGAAGTCGGTGTCGATGAGGCACACGCGCTTCGACGGCGCCTCGGCGATGCAGATCGCGATGTTGACGGCGGTGACCGACTTGCCCTCGCCCTTCATCGCGGAGGTGATCGCGATCGCGCGGGAGCCGCGCTTCTGCCCCTTCTGCGACTTCTGACCGCCCTGATCCATCGCGAACACGTTGGTGCGGAAGGCGCGGTACTGCTCGGCCTGCAGCGAACGCGGCTCGTGGTACACGATGATGTGCGGGTCGATCGAGCGATCGGTGAGGACCACGACCGGACCCGGCGGCGAGCCGGCGTTGTCTGGTTCGGTCCCCGCGTTCATGCACTCTCCGAGACGAGCGTCGTGCGAATCGATCTGCAGAAGGAGCCGGAAGTGTAGCGGCGCCTTCCGAGCGATCCGACAGCGATTTGTCCGCGCGCCGCGGACCGGGAGGACGCGCGCGGACTGCTATATTGCGCGCCCTTCGCGAGGGTCTCGGAAGACGATGCTCGGACTCGCCCACTCTCTGTTCCGCATGTTCCGAGAGAACTCGGACGTGGTCCCGGTCTCACGCCTGAAGAAGCAGGGCGTGCGCCAGGTGACGGTGCTCGACTGGGCGAAGATGCAGGAGCTGCTGCAGACCGCCGTCGCCGAAGCGCTCGCGAAGCGCGGCGTCGAGCTGTCGCCGGAAGCGCTCCGCAGCGTGAACCAGGAAGCGCGCGAGACGCTGGCGCGGTTGGTGGAGCAACGCGACCAAGCAGAGGTTCAGCGCGACCAAGCGGAGGTTCAGCGCGACCAGTATCGCGACGTCGCGAAGCACCTCGAGCAGCAGCGCAACGAGCTGCAGAAGAACATCGACGCGCTGTGCGCCGAGCTCGGCCGCGAGACGGACGCCCTCACCGTCGAACGCGGCCGGCGCGTCACCGCCGCCGACGTCGTGGTCGACGCGGCGGGGATGGCGAGCTTCCGCGCGCGCCTGCACGACGAGCTGACCCGCATGTTCCGCGGCGAGCCGGCCGGCGGTTCGCGCGGCGACGGCCTGATCGCGGACGACGTCGCGGCGCTTGCCGAACGCTTGCTCGAGGAGCAGCGCACGCGCGCGCTCGACGCCGCGCGCGCCGAGCAGCAATCGAAGATCGAGCAGCTCGAACGCCGCATCGCGAAGCTGAAGGCGAAGCTCGAGGACTCCGAGGACGTCGTGCAACGGCTGCGCAGCGCGAAGAACGTCGACCCGGGAGTCGAGTCGGTCTTCAAGTCGGTGCAGGGCCTCGACGGCAAGGATCGGCGCGCCGCGGAGAAGAAGGCGCTGCTCGACGAGATCTTCCAGCTGAACGTCGAGCTGCGCGAAGTCATCGCGCACTCGAATTGACGCAGAACGATGAATCGAAAGGACGCGAGGCACACCATGGTCGATCGGGTGGAGAAGAGCGGCGCGGAGTCGCCGGCAGCGCCGGCAGTGAAGGAGTCAGGCATCGGCACTACCGCGAAGGACCACGGCGTCCTGTACGTCGGCATGGACCTCGGCACATCCCGCACGTCGATCGCCTGCAGCAACGGCATCCGCGAGACGGTCGCGAGCGTCGTCGGGTATCCGAAGGACGTCGTCGCGATGAAGCTCCTGAAGAAGGACATCCTGTTCGGCGACGAGGCCTACTCGAACCGACTCTCGCTCGACTTCTACCGCCCGCTCGAGAAGGGCGTGATCAAGGGCTCCGACAGCGAGCACACGCTGAGCGGCGACCACTACAAGGCGAACCTGAAGGCCGCGCGCGATCTCGTGCATTACGCGGTGTCGATGGCGCGCCCGCGCAAGGACGAGCTCGTCTACGGCGTCATCGGCTGCCCTGCGCAGGGCTCGATCCACAACAAGAAGGCGATCATCGAGGCGGCGCGCGAGGTGATGGACTCGGTGATGATCTGCTCCGAGCCGTTCGCGGTGGCCTACGGCATCGATCGCCTCACCGACACGCTGGTGATCGACATCGGCGCCGGCACGACCGACCTCTGCCGTATGCACGGCACGATGCCGGCGGACGAGGACCAGATCACGAACACCTTCGCCGGTGACCACGTGGACCAGCTCCTGTTCGACGCGATCAAGAAGAAGGTGCCGGGCGCGCAGCTCACGCCGAAGATGGTCACGAACTGGAAGGAGCGGTGGTCGTCGGTGCGCGACGTGGTGCAGCCGATCAAGATCCAGGTGCCGGTCGCGGGCAAGCCGACCGAGGTCGACGTGACCGACGAAATGCGCAGCGCGTGCCGCTCGATCGTCGGCCCGATCGTCGACGGGCTGCAGCACCTCATCGCGACGTTCGATCCCGAGTTCCAGGATCGCCTGAAGTCGAACGTCCTGCTCGGCGGCGGCGGAAGCCAGATGGACGGCCTGGGCGACGCGATCGAGCGCGAGATGCACGCGCGCCTCGGCGGCGGGAAGGTGACGACCGTCGAGGAGCCGATCTACGGCGGTGCGAACGGGGCTCTGAAGATCGCGCACGACATGCCGGAGAGTTACTGGCAGCGTCTGAAGTGACCGGCGGCCGCGCGTCGCCGGTTTCTCGGGACTCTTGAACCGATTCCGGTTCGGGCGCCGTCTTCTCGCGCGGAGTCCTTCCGGCGATGAACCCCGAGCTGCTCCTCGCACACGAAGCGTTCCTGCGCGCGATCGTCCGCGGGCTGGTCGACGACGCTTCGACCGCGGACGACGTCGTGCAGGAGACGTTCAGCGTCGCGCTGTCGCGCCCGCCGAACGTCGTGCGATCGGTGCGCGGCTTCCTCGCGCGGTGCGCGCGGAGCGTCGTGATCGATCGACGGCGCGCGGAGGCGCGGCGCGCGCGACGCGAAGTCGCGGCGGCGGCGCGGGAGAGCGTGCCGTCGGCGGCGGAGATCGCGGAGCGCGAGCAGGCGCGGCGACTCGTCGTCGACGCCGTGCTCGCGCGCGACGAGCCGTACCGCACCGCGATCCTCCTGCGCTTCGACCGCGGCCTGCCGCCGCGGGAGATCGCGCGCATGCTCGACGTCCCCGTCGAGACGGCGCGCACTCGCGTGAAGCGCGCGCTGGAGCGGCTGCGCGAGCGGCTCGACCGTGCGTTCCACGGCGATCGCAACTCGTGGTGCGCGGTGCTCCTGCCGCTCGCCGCGCGGCCCGAGGGACTCCTCGTCTCGAACCTCGGCGCTGCGATCGGTGGAGCGATGATCATGAAATGGTGGATCTCGACGGTCGCGGCGCTCGTGCTCGCGTGCGGCGCATTCTTCCTGCTGCGCGGAGAGAGCGACGCGTCGAGCGCGACCCGTGGCGGTGCGACGCACGCGCTCGCCGACTCCGCGCCCGGGGCACTCGAGCGCGGCGCCGCGGAGACGGGCACGCGCCGCGAGGACATCGCCCCGACGCCT
>CAZBOK010000406.1:0-4187 GCA_964493525.1 uncultured Phycisphaeraceae bacterium
AGCTTGAACACGTAGCGCGCGAGCCCGGCGATCTCCGAGTCGGAAAGCACCCCGCGGAACCCCGGCATCGCGCTGCGCGGCACGCCGTTCTGAATGGTGCGCTCGAGCGCGTCCACCACTTGATGCGGTCCACCACCGGTCGACGCGAAGCGGAGCGGGCTGTCGATGAAGTCGCGCGGCTTCGGGTAGAGCTGCTCCGCCGCCGGTCCGTTGCCGCGCCCATCGAGGCCGTGACACGCGGCGCACTGCTGGACGAAGTTCGCCTGCGTGTGCTCGGGGCTCGGGATGTCGATCTGCGTGAACGTCTCCGTCGTCGCCGGCGATTCGGGCGACGCGGGCGGCGCGACCTGCGCTCGCGGCTCCGCGGCCGCCGCGTTCGCCGGCGCGTTCGCCGGATTCTTCGCATGCTCCGACGGACGCGTCATGTGGACGGCGTACGCGAGGATCGCGGCGTTCACGACGAGCAGGAGGAACATCGCCGCGCGCTCCATCGCCGGCGACCGCGGGAATTCCTCGGCGTGGCGGAGACTGAGTGGATCTGTCATGGATCGTGTCCCCCTCAGTGAATGAGGTAGAGGAGCGGGAAGAGGTAGATCCAGATGAGGTCGACGAGGTGCCAGTAGAGGCCGCCCATCTCGACCGGCGCGAAGTAACCGGCGTCGAAGTGGCCTTTGATCGCGCGACGCAGCAACCAGATGAGCACGCACATGCCGGCGAGGACGTGGAGGCCGTGCAGGCCGGTCATCAGGAAGTAGATCCCGAAGAACATGTGCGCGTTCGGCGGCACGTCCGAGCCGCCGGTCGACGCGGTGGGGAGCGGCGTCGCCTCGGCGGGCTGCGGGTCAGGCGGCACGCTCGGCGGCGCGATGGTCGTGATCTCCGTCGTGCTCGCCGCGTTCGAGCGCTTCTCAGGACCGCCGTCGCCAGCACCCCCGCCGCGCTTCTGCAGCATCCGGATGAACGCGACGATGTGCTGGAGGTCCGGGTCTTTCAGCGCGGGGTTGCCGCCGCGCGGCAGCATCGTGAGACCGGTCGTGTTCAGCGGGTCGTCAGCGGCTCGCCCCTTCTTGATGTAGGCGACCAGCGCGGCATCGTCGCGCTCCGCGACGAACTTGCTGGTGACGATCGACTTGCCCTTGATCGCCGCGCCCATCCCGTCTTGGCCGTGACACGCGGCGCAGGTCCCCAGGAACAGCTTGCGCCCCTTTTCCGCATCGGGGACGACCGGCGCCGACGGCGTGACCAGCGCGGCACCGGCAGCGACGCTCGCGACGATGTCGCCGTCGGGTGTCGCTTGCGGGCGCTCGTAGAAGAGCCGGCCGCCGACCAAGTGCTCGTGGAACTTGTGGCGATACTCGATCCACTTGACGCCGAGGAAGTCGACGCCGCAGAAGATCGTGAGAAACAGGTACACGACGAGCCCGCGCTTGTCGCTGGTCTGCGCGGCGCGCACCGCGAGCGCCATCGTGAGGCTGCTGAACAGGAGAACCGTGGTGTTGAGCGCGCCCCAACCGGTATCGAGGAACTGCGCCCCATAGCGGAAGAGGTCGGGGTGATTGTGCCGGTAGACCGCGTAGAGGCAGAAGAGTCCCGAGAAGAGCAGAACCTCGGTGACCAGGAACAGCCACATGCCGAAGCGCGCGGCCCCGGCCTGCTGGTCCATGTGATCGAAGTGGTGTGCGAGGAATGGGCTGCCGGACGGCGATCTCATCACCGGATCGTCCGCTGCGCCCTGCAGGCTCACCGGCAAGGGCCCCGCTGCTGGCTTCGCCATCGACGACTCCGTCGCCGGAGGGGGGCATTCGGGAGAACCGCCCCGCTCCGTTCCGACATGCGCCCGCGATTCGCCAATCGCATGCCGAATGAACGACGGAGACGCTCGCATTGCCGTCGTCGATCGCGAACCGTGCGACGATTCGCCACGGAGTCCGCGCACATTCCGCGAACCGGCGCACGCATTCGCAACGGCGGTGCGCCCCGACGGCGGCGGGCATCGCACGATGGTTCGGCGACGGCGCGGCCGACCGCGCCAGGGTCCGCCGCGGCGTGCAGAAGAACTCGCGCCGCGCCACCGCGAACCGGGGCATTTCGCGCACGGTCTCGACGCGTCCCCGATCGAGACCGTCTTGCGGCGCGTCGTCGTGTCCCTCCGACCCCACCGCTACAGTGGCGCCCTTTTCGGCCGACCCGCCGCTTCCTCGATCAGGGAACCCCACCGAATGCGAACCGCGCTCGCCGTCCTGCTTCTCGCGCTGCCGCTCGCCGCGTGTTCTTCGTCCGCGAACGCCGGCCCCGTGGCCGCCGTCGTCAATGCGAAGGCGCTCGCGCCCACGGACGAGACGCTGCTCCTGCAGCAACCGACGATCTCGAAGGACAACGTGGTGTTCGCGTACGCGCGCGACCTCTGGGTCGTGTCGCGCGCCGGCGGCACCGCGCGTCGCCTCACGAGCAGCCCGGGCGTCGAGTCGGGCCCGCGCCTCTCGCCGGACGGTCGCTGGGTCGCGTTCTCCGGCCAGTACGAGGGCAACGTCGACGTCTACGTCATCTCGATCGACGGCGGCATGCCGACGCGCCTTACATGGCACCCCGGCGGCGATCGCGTGCTCGACTGGCACCCCGACGGACAGCGCATCCTGTTCGCGAGCGGCCGCGACTCGTCGACGCCGGTCGACCATCTCTTCCTCGTGAAGGTCACCGGCGGCCCGGAGGAAGCGCTGCCCGTCCCGCGCGTCTCGCATGCGCAGTTCAACGCGGACGCCTCGCGCATCGCGTACACCGCGGTCACGGACGCGTTCCGCACCTGGAAGCGCTACCGCGGCGGCACCATGTGCCCGATCTGGATCCTCGATCCGAACACGCTCGACGTCGAGGAGATCCCGCACGAGCGCGCGAGCGACACGTTCCCGACCTGGGTCGGCGGCGACGTCTACTTCGCGTCGGACCGCGACAAGCAGATGAACATCTGGCGCTACACGCCGGGCTCGAAGTCGGTCGAGCAGATCACGAAGTTTACCGACTACGACGTGCGCAACATGGACTCGGACGGCACCACGCTCGCGTTCGAGCAGGGCGGTCGCATCCACCTGTATGACCCGGCGACGAAGACCGACACGGCGTTGTCGATCACCGTTCCGTCCGACGGTCTGCACTCGCTGCCGCGCTGGCAGGACGTGCGTGGCTCGGTGCGCGGCTCCGCCATTGCGCCGAACGGCAAGCGCGCCGTAATCGAGGCACGCGGCGAGATCGTGTCGGTGCCGAAGGAGAACGGCGACACGCGCAACCTCACCAACTCGCCGGGCGTGCACGACCGCGACCCGTCGTGGAGCCCGGACGGCAAGTCGATCGCGTGGTTCAGCGACGCGTCCGGCGAGTACCAGCTGATGGTGCAAGACCAGCTCGCGCGCGAACCGGCGAAGGCGTTCTCGATCGAGAGCGGCGCGGGCTTCTACCGCCGCCCGACGTGGAGCCCCGATGGCAAGTCGATCGCGTTCCTCGACAAGGGCGGTCGCCTCGCTTACCTCACGGTCGAGACCGGCGCGATCACCGAGATCCGCAAGATGAGCGGCAGCCTCGGCGAGGTCGGCTCGAACTACACCTGGTCGCCGGACTCGAAGTGGATCGCGTTCGAGGAGCCGAACCCGCACACGCTCTACTCGCACATCTCGCTGTTCGAGGTCGAGACCGGCAAGGTCACGGTCCTCACCGATGCATTCGGCGACTGCGGGTCGCCGGCGTTCTCGCGCGACAACAAGCACCTGTTCTTCACGGCCACCGTCGAGTCGGGCCCGAACCAGTTCGGCCTCGACATGAGCGCGGGCGCGTTCCGCACCGGCGAGAACGGGATGTATGTCGCCGTGCTGCAGAAGGACGGCAAGAACCCGCTGTTCCCGAAGAGCGACGAGGGCGTCCCCTCCGACGACGACAAGAAGGGCAAGGGCGGGAAGGACGGCAAGGGCGACGAGAAGAAGGACGGTGAGAAGAAGGAAGGCGACGGCGCCGCGTCGCAGCCCGACGCGAAGGGAGACAAGAAGAAGGACCTGCCGAAGATCGACCTCGACGGGCTCGACCAGCGCATCCTCGCGCTGCCGTTGCCGCAGTCGCGCTACTTCGGCCTCGCCTCCACCAAGGACAAGCTGCTCATGGGGTCTTCTTCGAGGACTTCGAGAGGCCGCGCACGACGGCGCGGA
>CAZBOK010000407.1:0-4174 GCA_964493525.1 uncultured Phycisphaeraceae bacterium
CGTGGCTCGTCGGCGCGGTCATCGCCGCGGCGTTCTTCGCACGCGCGCTCCTGCGCCAGCGCGGCTGGCTCGGCGACCGGGTCGCGATCGACGACGCCGACTGGCTCGCGCGCCTCGACCGGCTGCGCGATCGCATCGGCGTCGCGGGCCGCGTGCGACTCTCCGCCGCCACGGGCCTGTCGTCGCCCGTCGCGTTCGGCGTGTTCCGCCCGGAGATCTGCGTGCCGCTGCGCGCGTTCGGCGAGCTGTCGCCGTCGCAGCAGGACGCGATGCTCGCGCACGAGCTCGCCCACCTTCGTCGCGGCGATCCGCTGCGCCTCCTGCTCGCGCATCTCGCGGAGACGATCGGCTTCATCCAGCCGCTGAACCGCCTCGCGCGGCGCCGGCTCTTCGAAGTCGTCGAGCAGCGCTGCGACGCCGTCGCGATCGACGCGCTCGGCTCGGGGATGTCGCTCGCCGAGTGCTTGACCGAGGTCGCTTCGTGGTGGGCGGACTTCCGCGGACCGGAGTCCGCGCGCGCCGCGCTCGGCATGGCGGGTTCGCCGCTGACGACGCGCGTCGAGAAGCTGCTCGCCGAGGACGAGGCGATCGACGCCGACGTGCGCCGCCGCTGGCTCGCGCCGCTGGTCTACCTGTTCCTTCCGACGCTCGCCGCGTTCGCGCCGGCCGTGACCGTCGCGGCCGAATCCGCGGACCCGATCACGGACGTCGAACGGCCCAGCGTCGGACGCACCGCGACGCCGCACGAGAGCGATGACGCCGCCGCGGTCCGCCTCCTCGAGGGCGAGATCGATCTGCTGACGAACGAAGTGAGCGATCTGCGCGCGGAGCTCACGCGCTCCGGTCTCGACGCGAAATTCGCCGCCGAGATCGAAGCGTTGGAGCTGCGCGTCGATCGCCTGAAGAATCGCCGTGCGCTGCTCACGGCCTGGCGTGAACGACTGGTGAGGAAGGCAGGGCTCGCCGACCTGACACCGGTGGATGCTGACGAAACCGCCGAGAGCCCTGGGAGTCGTTGAAGATGAAGAAGATCACATGGGTCGGCATGCTGGCCGCGACAGTCGCGGTGGCCGGCGCCGCATTCGGATACTGCGACGGCAAGAACAAGCACAAGAACAAGGTCGTCGTGATCCCCGATCACGGCGGGATCGCGAAGGTGCGCTCGGTCGAGGGCCTGAACCTCAAAGGACTCGAGGGGCTCAAGGGTCTCGAAGGTCTGAAGGGCCTCGAAGGTCTGAAGGGCCTCGGCGGCCTGAAGGCGCTCGCTGGACTCAAGGAACTGCACGTCGAGGGCATGCCGCACATCGCGTCGATCCACGGCGTGCCGACACACGGGTTCGCGGTGTCGGTCGGCTCCGGCGGGTCGGCGGGTTCGGGTCAATGCTCGGGCGGCGGCGGCGGTTGTTGCTGCTGCTGCTGCAAGGGCGGCGACGCGTCCGTGAAGGTGCAGGTCGCGGCGCCTGCCGCTCCGAGCGCGCCGATGGCGCCGCGCGCTCCGAGGGCTCCGCGCGCGCCCCGCGCTCCGGCGGCGCCGCGCGCCCCGATGGCACCCCGCGCTCCGCACGAGCACTCGACGGGGATCCAGTACGTCGGGTTCAGCGGCGGCAGCGCGGTCGCGGCTCCGGCCGCCGTCCCGGTGACGACGCACACGTCGGTCGGCGTCGCGGCGGCTCCGGTCGGCGGCGTGTCGGTCGCGTCGGGCACGGCGCCCGCGGGTGCGATCGCCCTCCCGGCGACGGGTGACACCGTGTCGACGACGGCGCTGTCGCCGTCGATCGTCGCGCTCCCGGCGACCGGATTCACGGTCGCCGCGCCGGTCGGCGGCGTCGGCGTCGGCAGCGGCAAGGCGGCGAAGAAGATGCGCTCCAAGGGCGGCACCGTCGAAGGTGTCCGCATCGCGCGCCTCGACGACGCGAAGCAGGCCGAGATCGACAAGCTGCTGAACGATCTGAAGCCGCTCATCGAGCGCGCCCAGTCGCTCGGCGGCTCCGGCGGCGACGCGGCGTCCCTCGAGAAGCTGCAGGAGCTGCTCTCTCATTCGCAGGATCAGATCGAAGCGGCGCGCGATCGCATCGAGGAGATGAACGATCGCATCGCGGCGGAGAACGACGAAGCGCTCGCGGCGGCGGAGCAAGCCGCCGAGGACGCGCAGGAAGCGTGTGAAGACGCCTGCGAGGCGGCGTGCGAGGACGCGAGCGACGAGGCGTGTGAGGACGCTTGCGAAGACGCTGCCGACGATTGCTGCGACGCGGCGTGCGAGGACGAGTGCGACGACTCCGATTCCTCCGACGCGGTCGCCGTGATGTCCGATGAGGACAGCGACGACGACAGCGACGCGCAGTCCGCGGACGAGGAGAGCGACGACGATGACAGCGATGAGGACGACGGCGCGACGAGCGCGGTCGTGGTCGGCGCCGACGGCTCGACGCACAGCCTGAAGTTGAAGGGCGGCAAGGGCGGCGTGATCACGTTCCAGGACGGCGAGCATCCGACGCTCACGGTCGACGGCGAGAAGCTGCCGCTGACGGAGTACCAGGCGTCGCACCTCGGCCCGCTCACGGGCCAGGGCTTCAAGGTCCTGAGCCCGAAGGGCCAGAAGATGAAGGTCCGGTCGACCGACGCCTCCGAGGACGAGGGCGACATGCGCGCCCTGATCCAGGAGCTGCGCGGAGAGATCAAGGAGCTGCGCGGCCAGGTCGAATCGCTGCGTGGCAAGGTGCACGAGACGCAAGTTCGCGTCTTCTGAAGCAGGGTGCGAAAAGCGCAGCGGGCTCCGCCGTGTCGGCACGGCGGAGCCCGCTGTTTTTTTCAGGCGCGCGTCGCGCGAATCACATCTTCGCGACGACCGGCGCCGTGAACGCGAACGGACCAAACTTCACGTCGAGGCTGTGGGTCTTCGTCTCCTTGTTCGTGGAGAACTGGATCGACAGCTCCTCGGACTCGTCCTCCGACTTTTGCGAGGTCAGCGGGATGTCGACGCCGCCCGTCGACTCTTCCGACTGGAACGCGTCGAGGTGCGCCTTGCGGATCTCGTTCGAGTCGATCGCGATCAACGCCCACGTGTCCTTCGTGGCGCGCTTCGCGCAGAGGTAGTACTCGCCCGGCTTCAGTTCCGCGCCGCCGATCGAGACGTCGATGTCGGTCGACAACCGCGTCCACGCGTTCTTGCCGAGGCGCACGCGCTTGCCGACCTCGAGCTTGTCCACCATCTTCGCGTAGTCAGCCTTCCACTTCGGGGCCTCGTAATCGAGGTTGAGCTGCCCCGCGAAGCCCGCGAACTGACCGCCTTCGAGCTTGATGAAGCTGAGCCGGCTCGAGTCACGGACGCCGCTCTGCACGAACGCCTGCGGAGCATCGCCCGCGACGAACGCGAAACCGAGACTGGTGCCGGCCGCCGCGAGCGCGGCGACGATCGAACCGGCGACGAAGATGCTTCTCATCGTGTTTCCTCCATGGAGTTGTGGGTGTGAACCCTGAACGTTCTTCAGTGTGCGTGGGGAGTTCTGTGCTTCGAGGTCCCTGTCGGTCCGCCGCCGTGATGATCCGATCGAGCGAGCTTCGCGAACCCACGAGGCGGCCTGTGTACGTGAACTCCTCGTCCGCATGTCCGGGGAAAATCAGACCGCGTCGATCTCCGGGCGACCCGAGAGTCCGGCGGTCACCGCGAAGCGCAGCGCGTCCTCGACCGACATCTTGATGCGTTCCACGCGGGCCTTCGGCACCAGCAACGTGACGCCGCCGAGCGTGTAACTCATCGGGACGTACACCGCGATCAGGTCCTTGCCCGCCGCGCCGAGCTCCGCAACCCCGTCGCGCGTGAGGAACCCGAGCAGGCGCGCTTCGCTTGGTCCGATCGAGAACAGGACGACCTGCGACATCCGGTTCTTCTGGTCGTTGTCGACGGCGATCAACTGCAGGACGTCCTTGAACGCGCTGTACAGCGTCTTCACCAGCGGGATGCGGCGCACGAGCTTCTCGCCGCCGCGGATCAACTGACGCGCGACGAACGTGCGCGCGAGGATGCCGGCGACGAGCGCGGTGACCAGTCCCGCGGCGACGCCCATCCCCGGCACGTAGCGGCCTTCGGGAAGCCAGCGCTGCAGCGGCGGCGCGAGCGTCGCCTCCGCGGTGGAGCCGAGCCACCACAACACGGCGAACGTGAGCGCGAGCGGCA
>CAZBOK010000408.1:0-4164 GCA_964493525.1 uncultured Phycisphaeraceae bacterium
GTGGCCGTGGCGAGGAACTGCCTGCGATCGGGATTCATCGATGTCCTCCGCTCGGGGCGGCCCCGCCGCGCGCGCGCGACGAGCCGAGATCCGCCGTCAACCGTTCGTGGTTCACGCGACCCGCCAACAGCTCGGCGAGGTCGATGCGCGCAAGCGCGGCGTCGCGCGCCGACTCGATCGCTTCGTGCTCGGCCCCGAGCTCGAGCGCGCGCGCGTCGAGGACGTCGAATGCGCCGATCTGCATGGCGTTGTAGTTCCGCAGAGTCTCCTGCACGAGGCGCGCGTGGACCGGAAGATCGACGCCGCGCACGAACGCGGCGCGCTCCTGCGCAGCCAACAATTTCTCGCGAAGCGCACGCGCGGCAGCGCGCGTCTCGACGGCCGCGGCGGTCATGCGGTGCAGCGCCATGCGGAGGTCGGCTTCGGCGGCGGCGGTGCGCGCCGCGCCGCGATCGAAGAACGGCAACGGGATGCGGAACGACGGACCGAGTCCGAACCCGCCACCGGCTTCCGCTTTCGCCGCGATGCCGAACTCCCCGTGCTGGAGGAACGGCTCCCAAGACGCGATTCCCGCGCGCTGCGCCGCGGCGTCGGCGCGCGCCCGCGCGAGCGCGATCTCCAGGCTGCGCTCGACGGCGCGGCACTCGATGCCGTCCGTCACGGCAGCGGATCCGCTCGGCGCGACGAGGCCGCCATCGACGCGCCATGCGCCCGCGTCCGCCCCCCACAGCCCGAGCAACGCGTTCAGCCGCTCGCGCGCGACGCGGGATTCCGTGATCGCATCGGCGAGATCGAGCTTCGCGCGATCGCGGGCGATCTCCTGGCGCGTCAGCTCCGGATCGCCGACGTTGCCGGCGTCGTGGAGGTGCTTCATCAGGTCGAACGAGCTGTCGGCCGTCGCCAACGCGCGGCGATCGAGCTCCTCGCGATCGTGAGCCGCCCGCACGCTTACCAACGTGCGACGCGCCTCGAACGCGATGTCGACCAACGCCGACTTCACCTCCGCTTCGCGCGCCGCGAGTTCGGACGCGGCGAGCCGCTCGCGGAGCGGCCGCAGGAACAACTCGACGAATGATTCGGCGAGGTCGAGCTCGATCTCGCGGCCGACGTCGAAGAACTTCACGTTGCCGGAGAACACCGGGTTCGCGGGCAGGCTCGCCTGGGCGAGATCCGCGCGCGCGACGCCGAGCCGCTCGAGCTCCGCCCGCACGTCGCGGTTGTTCACCAGCGCGATCCGCGCCGCGGTCTCCTCCGTCATCGGCTCCGCGAGCAGCGCGTGCACCGAGTCGGCGATCGTCCCGTCGCTCGCGTCGCGCGACTCCGCGTCGGCGTGGGATTCCCGGGACACGCCGGCGCGCGACTCCGCATCGCGCGCGAACGCATCGGCATCGGCGGCGGATCGCGTGGCATCGGACGCGCACCCGGCAAGCGGAACGACGAGCGCGAGCAGGACCGACGGAGCGCTCATGGCGAGTGTCCCTCGTGCGCCGGCGGCGTCGCCGGGGTCGGTGGCGATGCATCGCCGTCGATCGGCTTGCCGAGCACGTCGGGGCGCGGCGGGACCGGCGTCTCCGCCGCGGAGACCGACGCGGGGTGCGTCGGCGGCGGGTCGGGAATCGGCGGCGTCGGGGTGCACGCGCCGAGCGCGAGCGCGATGCAGCTCGCGACGCTGCGGATCCGGATGCGAGTCGTCATCCGACTACCGCCCGTCCTTCTCGCCCGTGGGCCGGCTCGCGGAGCCGCCGGTGGGCGCGACCGGACTCGTCGGCGCGGTCTTCGCCGCGTCCGCGACGAGCGTGCGCGCCTTCGCGACCGCCGCCACCGGATCCGCTTTGACGAGATCGACGCAGCGCGCCGACGAGAGGTGGATCAACACGCCATCGACGACGCAGATCACGTTCTTCGCCACCGGCTCGCCGGTCACCGGACAGGTCGCGTTGTTCACGTGCTCGAGCTTCGGGTCGAGCGCGAGCGCGAGCGTCACCTGCGCCTCGTCCGTCGCGGGCTTGATGCAGTCGTCGCAGCACAGCGCGATCTCGTGGCCCTGCAGCCGGACGACGTGGCCGGGCGACGCGGGCTTCCCGGTGATCGGGCACTTCGCGTTCTCCGCCTTCGTCGCGAGCGGATAGGCGGTCGCGTCCGCCGCGGCGACGTCGTCCCGGATCTTCGACGCGCACGACTTGCAGCACATCCAGATGCGGCCCACGTCCGTGTCGACGAAGAGCTTCGCGGAGATCGGCTTGCCCATGATCGGACAGACCGCGTTCGGGAACGACGGCACCGTGACTTCGTGCGCGGGGCGTGACGCGTCCTGCAGTGGAAGTGCGGCGGGTGGCGGCGGCGGGAGCAGCGCGAGAGCGAGCCAAAGCGAACTGGTCATCGGGAGTCTCCGGATCGAGCGGAAGCGGGACTGCACGCGAACCACGCGCGGCCGCGACGTGCGGACGCGAAGAACGCGGAGCGCGGGCGACGTCCGTCACGAGGACGGACGTGCGCCGCTCAACAGCGGAGGGGTCGGCGAGCGAGGGACGCCGGCGGCGCGGGCCACGGCGGATGCGTGGCGGATCGGAGCTCGTTCGCGACCGGGCGCGGCGATTCGTCGGAGAGTTCGCACGCGAGCGTGTAAGTCGGAGCGGGAACCGCGACCGCCGACTGCACCGCGCGCGTCGGCTGATCGGCCCCGACGTCGAGCGTGCAGCCGCAGCGCGCGGCGCGCGCGACGACGGCCGGAGCGGATCGGTCGCGAGATGCCGGAGCCGTCGCCGCTGCGACCGCTCGCGAGCTGCAGCACGAACGCTGCATTGCGGGCATCGGTGCTGCGGTGGCCGCGGATCCGGCTTCCGCCATCGCGCCGCATCCCGACGTCAGCGCGCAGAAGCAGAACGGCAGCTCGATGCGTCCCGGCACGGCGAGCCCGACCGCGAGGATCATCAGCAGGGCGACGATGCGCCCGCGATGTCGTTGCGCGCGATGAATCCGTCCGAGGGCCGCCATGTGCGCACGACGGTAGCGCGCGGCGATGACCGGAACAATCGCGGCCGGGACCAGCCGTACGCCCGCGGTGCGGGGCGCGTGCGGCGTCGTCGCGAGTCGTCGGGCCGGGCGGCGCACGCGGAGAGCGTCCGAAGTTCGCGTCACTGCGTCCGCGTCACTGTTGAGAATCGGCGATCGGACCGCGTTTACCGCGTCGAAAGGGCCAGTGACGCGAGTGACGCGAGGATCCCGAAGCTCGTACGTGCGAGGACGACGGCACCGCCGCGGCCGCGTCAGGGTTCGCCGCGTTTCTTGACCGACATCAGGACGTCGCCGCCGGCGAGCTCCGGGCGCTCGGCCGGCGGGGGCGCGAGCGCGAGGCGCGGCTCGCGCACGTCGATCCGCTCGTCGGCGATGCCCCGCTGCAGGAGCGCCAGACGCACCGCCTCCAGCCGGAACCTGGAAATCGTGAGCGCCGCCTCCTTCGTGCGTCGCTCGCGGCCGCGCTCGGCGCCCGGGCGCAGGAGGTCGAACACGCGGTCGAGGGCTTGCTCGGTGAACCCGATCTCGCGGTCGACTTCGCGCAGGCGACGGGTGTGCTCCGCCGCCGACTCGGCGCGACCGGTGAGGTAGTCCGCGCGCGCGGCGGCAGCGAACTCCTGACGCACTCGCAACAGCTCCGCCTTCTTCTGCCGCAGGCGCTCGGCGAGCGCTCGGCAATCGTCCTGCTCGGGGTTCGCGAGCCGGCTGGCGAACACGAGGTCGCCGCGACCGAGCTCGGCGCGCAGGATCACGACCGACTCGTCGTCGCGATCGAGCCGCTTCGCGGCGCCGACCACCTGCCCGGCTGCATCCGAGAAGAGCAGCGCACTGCCCGCCTCGAACTCGAGCGTGTTGCTGCGTTCGCGCGATTCGGGCGCCTCGACGCCGCCGGTCAGTCCGAGCAGGTCGGTGACGGTGCCGCCGACGCGCAGCGGCGACGCCGCGATGGCGGAACCGATCATCGAGCCGAGCGTCGCCGCGCCGGCGCGCGCGAGCTCGAGCACGGAGAGTCCGTCGCGGTCGACCCGGAACGACAGCGGGATCTTCTGCTCGCCGTCGGCGTTCTTCAGCACGAACAGCGCCGTCTCGAGCGGCGCGTTCAACGCGAGCCAGCGCGAGATCGGGCCGCCGTCGGCCTCGGACATCTCG
>CAZBOK010000409.1:0-4142 GCA_964493525.1 uncultured Phycisphaeraceae bacterium
TGCATCGCGCGAGCGTCGAGCACGCGGTCGCGTTCGAGCTGCAGCGGCGCGCGCTCGGCGACCTCTCCGACGCGGCGCGCGCGCGGCTCGAGGAGCTGGTCGCGGAGGCCGCGCCGCGATTGGCGCCGACGAATGCGACGGCGCCCGCGCGTGCCGTAGCCGTCCCGTCACGACCCGAACATGCCCGGCCCGCCGACCGCCTGCCGGCGCCCGGTGCAGACGTCTGCACTCGTCCGCCGCCGCGCCGCCTCGCTCCGTGCGGCTTGCCGATCGGAACGGTGCTCGCTCGCGACTGGCGCGGCGCGCGGCACACGGCGACCGTGCGCGACTACGGCATCGAGGTCGAGGACGGCGCCGCCGGGACGACGCGGAAGTACGCGAGCTTGAGCGCGGCGGCGAGCGCGATCACGGGCGTGAAGTGGAACGGCAAGGTCTGGTGGGGCGTCGGGAGAGCGAAGGAGCCTCCGACATGAACGCCCACGACTCTCGGATCGCTTCCCCGCCGCCGAATTCCCTCGTCCGCGCGCGTCGCGGAGATGCGAAGCCGCGCGTTCGCGTCGGCATCTACACCCGGCAGTCCGTCCTCAACGAGAACGCGAGCGGCTTCACGTCGATCGACGCGCAAAGAGCCGCGGTGCTCGCCTACGTCGAGAGCCGCCGCCCGGACGGTTGGGTCGCGATCGACGAGCGCTTCGATGACGGCGGCTTCAGCGGCAAGGACATGGAGCGGCCCGCCCTCAAGCGACTGTTCGAGCGCGTCGTCGAGCATCGGATCGACCGCATCGCGGTGTACCGCCTCGACCGGTTCTCGCGCTCGATCGCCGACTTCACGCGGACCCAGTCGTTCCTCGAGGAGCACGGCGTCGGTTTCGTCAGCATCTCGGAGCAGTTCGACACGTCGACGAGCACCGGCCGTCTCCTGATGAACATGGTCTCGAGCTTCGCGCAGTTCGAGCGCGAGTCGACGGCCGACCGGGTGCGCGACAAGATCGGCGCGTCGCGCCGCAACGGAATCTGGACTGGCGGGCGCCCGCCGCTCGGGCTCGACGTCGTCGACGGCAAGCTCGTCGTGAACGCCGCCGAAGCGGCGATGGTGAAGAAGGTCTTCCAGATCTACCTACGCGTCGGGACGATCAACGGGACGCTCGCGGAACTCCGCGCCTTGGGCATCAAGACGAAGACGTGGGTGAACCGGAACGGCGCGGTCGTCCCCGCGAAGGACTTCGACGCGCTCACGCTGCGCCGCCTGCTCGTGAATCCGCTGCTCGTCGGGAAGATCCGCGCGGGCGCGGAGATCGTCGACGCCGCGCATCCCGCGATCGTGGACGTGAAGTTGTTCGACGAAGTGCGGGCGAAGCTCGCTGACCGCAGCAACTCGACGCGGAACGCCCGGTCTGCCCGCGCATCGTGGTCGCATCTGTTGAAGGGACTCGTGACTTGTTCGCGCTGCGGCGAACGCATGATGTTGTCGACGGTCCGGAGCGGACCGCGCGCGTACCTGCATCTGGTCTGCCGCAGCATCATCGTCAAGGGCGCTGCGGCCTGCCGGGGATCCCGCGCGAACGCCGACACCGTGCTCGCCGCCGTCACCGACGCGATCCGGCGCGCCGCTCCGTCGCCCGAACTCGTCGCGGCCGCGGTCCGAACGGCACGCGACCGCGACGGGGCGCTGCGGACCTCGATCGAGCACGAGATCGAGCGCGTGGCCGGGCACGCGCACGCGCCGAACGGCGATCACCCGGACGGAGCGAACGGCGGCGACGCGGCGCACGTGGCCGACCTCGACCGTCTTGCCGACCATCTCCGCGCCGACCTGGCCGCGATCGCGGCCGACGCGCGGCCGCCGGGCGTCGCCGAGCTGCGCCGGTTGTTCCGCGCCTTCGGCGTCGCGTGGGACGCGCTGCTGCAACCCGAGCGCGCGCGGCTGCTCCGGCTCCTGGTCGAGCGGGTCGACGTCGACGTGCCGGGCGGCGTCGTGAAGGTGACGTTCCGCGACGGGTTGGTCGAGGCGGGCGAGGACGAGCACGGCGACCGCGACGGCAACGACGGCGACGGCCACGGAAGCGACGGGAGGACGATGTCATGACTACGGTCGAGATGCGGGTGACGTTCGCCGGGAAGGGGAAGGCCGTCCGTAGCGGCGAGACACGGAAGGTGACGGCGAGCGCGACGACGGCGCGGGTGTCGAACGGTGAGCGCACGACGGCGACCGCGAGCAACGCCACAAACGCGACCTCCACCGCCGCTGCGCGCGCCAGGACCACGCTGGCGCGCATGCTCGCGGTCGCGCATTGCATCGCGCGCTTGATCGACACGGGCGCGATCAGGGACCACGCCGAAGCCGCTCGCCGTCTCGGGGTCACGCGTGCGCGTGCGAGTCAGCTCGCGCGGCTCTGCTGGCTCGCTCCCTCGATTCAAGAACGCATCCTGCTCGACGACACGTTCGACGTGCACGAACGCGATCTGCGTTCGGTCTTCCGACACATCGACTGGCGCGATCAGGACCGTGCGCTCGCGCAGATCGTCGAGCGGAAGAGGGCGAACAGGACGAGGAACACGGCGAACACGAGCGCGGCGCGCGATCTCGACGGCCGCGACGACATCGAACTTGACGCCGACTCCGACGCAATCATTTCTCGGACCGAACCGGAGCCCGAGCCGACATGAACGCGATGCGCCGCCGCCGTCCCGCACCGACCGTCGATCCAATCGCGACCGGTGCTCCGACGCGGGACGAGGTGAAGCGGTTGGCGAAGTTGGCGCGCAGTTACTTGCCGAAGAGTGACCCGCGCCGGAACCGGCGCCGACTGTCCGACCGCGCGGCGGTAATCGAGATCGGCATCCTGGTCGGCGCGGCGGCGGGCAAGGTGATGGGGGTCTGGAGCGAGCCGAGCATCCGCGCGATCGCCCTGGTGCTCGCCGACGCGACGAAGACCGAGGAGTTGCGGAGAGCGGTCGGGATCTGGAGGAGCGTGGAGATAGTGGGAGCGAGCGAGAGGAAGAAGATCCGCGCGGAGGTCGTGCGGGGACACAGACTGCACTCGACTGATCGTGGTTGACGTAGCACCGGCTGTGGATTCTCTTGTCGACAATGGTCACGATCTACAAGTACCTGCCATCTCGATACGTCGATGCATTCGTCCGAGGGGGCCAGGTTCTCTTCCGCAATCTCTCCTACTTCCGAAAGGCGGAAGACGCCGCGCGTGGCGACGAGATCGAGGGCATTCATGTCGACGATCCTGGCCACGACGTCAGTCTCACAAACATGACCAGCGGCGTCACCACCGTAGGAGACTTTCGATACCTGCATTCCATCAATCACGACCGTGTGTTCGCGTTCTGCGCTTCCCTCAGATTCGATCGCGAACTATTCGACGCATTCTCGGCGGATGCGTGCGTTGTGATCCACGACGCCGACGCTTTCTTTTCCCGATGTCGGGCGGCTGCGGGACGCGTCGTTCCAATTGAGGTTCCCGGTCTTCTCCATGGGCCAGTGCACTACTTCGAATTCGGCAAACCCGCGCCGCTCAACGTCAAAGATCCAACGAAGTTGCCATTCGTGAAGCACGAGGTGTTCAAACTGCAGCACGAGTACCGCGGCATCTTTGCAGAACGGGGTGGCTTTGCGATCGAACAATCCATCATCGCTCGCGCCTTCAGTTTCCGGGAGGAGATCGCCGCGGCGAGAGAAATGGAGCGACTTCTCAATGTGGGTCGTCTCGATGAACTCGTCGAGGTCAAACCGCGACCGTGACGCGCGCTGCGCTAGATCCGCGCCGCTGCTTTCTCGCCGGAAGCTCGGAACGGCCGCTCTCAGGCCCATCGCTCCGCTAGTCGCGGAGAGACGGTAACGATTAGGCGTCCGTCCTATGGCCGGACGCCCCAGGAATACTGTCGCACCCGACACGAATTCGTTATTGCGCGTGCCTCCGACTCCGTATCTTCGCTAGTGACAGATCCGGGCAGGGCCTGCACCTTTGCCCGGTCGATTTCCCGAAAGTTCCCCTACTTGTTTGGAGCAGTCAGCATGGCGACCGAAAAAGGCAAAGCGGCGTTCGAGTACATGATGAAGAAGATGAAGGACGATCCGAAGGCGACATACGCCGACGTCGCCGCCGCCTGCAAGAAGGCGGGCCACTCGG
>CAZBOK010000410.1:0-4135 GCA_964493525.1 uncultured Phycisphaeraceae bacterium
CCAGTCGATCGCGAGCCCGTCTCCGTGGATGCCGTGTTCCTCGACGTGCACCCCGTCCGGCAGCGCGACGATCCAACGGCGGTGCGCCGAGTCCTGCACCGCCGGCACGCCGAACTTGGCGCCGCCGCCGGTGAACGCGCATTCGGACATGCGGGTGTGGACCTTCAGGTCGGGCGCGATCGCGGTCAGGTTCATCGGGTCGAACGATCGCACGTCGTCCGCGCCGCCGGCGTGCGTGAGGTCGAGCACGAGCTTCTTCCCGGGCGTGCCGGCGACCGCGAGGAAGCGGGAGCGCTTGCGCGCCTGACTCGCGCGCGTCGCCCGTTCCTCCTCCTTCAACAGCGCGTCGAAGCCGAGCCGCTTCGCGACCGCGTCGCTCGTCGCGCGCGCCGTCGCCGGATCGAACGGGATCGCCGCCGCGAGCAGCTCCTGCAGCGAGACGCTCCGTTCTTCGATGTTCGATTTCCATTCCGTCGTGAACGAGTCGAGCAGGAGCGCCTGCGCGGAGCCCGTCGAATAGAAGCGGTCGCGCGCGGCGCCGCGGCCGCCGACGTTCACGTGCGCGAGCCGATCGAGGAAGCCCGCGAACCAGCGCCCGTCGCGCCCGCAGTCGCTCGGCATCCCGGGTCGCCCCGCCGCGAGCATCACGGCGCATTCGCCGAAGTACTCCGCGAGCCCTTCGTTCAATTCGAGTCGCCGCTCGAACTCGGCGACGGCCGGCGGCAGCGCGCTCTGGCGCCGCGTGCGCACCGCGAGGAAGTCGTTGGCGAGGCGCCGCGATTCGACGGGGTCATGGCACAGGAGCGCGTCGTGGAGGAGTCGTCCTTCGATCCTGCCCCATGCGTTGTTCGTCGGGTCGGCGTCCGGGTAGGACGCGACCTCCGCCGAGTTCTCGGCGCGCCACCGCGCGGCGCCGCCTTCCGGTGCGCGCTGCCGGAACGCGTGGCCGCATTCGTGGAACAAGAGCGCGAGATCGCCGGCCGTGACGCCACCCGTCGAGAGGCTCGCGCGGCCGATGAACGCGGCGACGTCGTTCCCGAGCGGCCCCGAAGTGTTCGCGTTCATCGCGTCGGTCGTCTTCCCGAGCAGGACCGGCGCCGAGACGAGCGGCGTGTCGACCGGCGAGTAACCGTCAGGCGCCGTCCGGGTCTGGATCGCGATCGCCGATGCGCCCGGCGTGAACACCGCGATCGGGATCTTCCGCAGATCGAAGCCGGGCCAAATCGAATCGCCGACGTCGGCCGCGAGCGCGCGCGCCGCTTCGAGCTGCGCGAGGACGACCGGGTCGGGCGTGTCGCCGCCGCGCGCCGCGCCGATCGATCCGAGGAACGAAGCCAGGAGCGCCGCGACCGACCCGGGACGTGCCGTCATCTCGATCCTCCGCCGCGCGATTACGCGAGGAGGTGCGTCGTTGTGAGCGCGCCTTTTCGACCGAGCCGCGCGCGCGGGTCGATCAGATCTGCGAGCCGATGAACAGGCCGTCGAGCTTGCCCTTCAGGGTCTTGCCGCCGATCTTGGTCTTCCACTTGCCGCCGAGCTTTCCGGAGAGGAGCGCGCCGTAGAACTTCACCTCGGTCGCGCCGCACTTCTTCATCGTGACCGAGCCGAGCGTCATCCCTTCGAAGAAGCCGTCGGCCGCGGCGGACATGTCGATCGACCACTCGTTCTTCGACGTCGTGTATCCCCAGCTCCCGACGCCGGGGACGAACGCGAGCATCGCGATCGAGTGATCGCCGGCGAACGTGAAGAAGTCGGTCATGCCGTTGTTCCCCGCGTCGCCCTTCGCGAGCAGGTTCTTCGTGTTGAAAGCGCACTGCACACTGAACGTGCCGACGACGTCGGTCTCGGCGGCGTCGACCGTCGTGAGCGCGAACGTGCACAAGAGCGCGGCGAACGTGGTGTACATCGAGGTGTGGTGTCGCATGTCGATCGCATCGGGTCCGGCCGGTAGTCGACTTGAGCCCGAGATCGCTCCACGTCCCCGTCGTCGCGGTCGCGCGCACGACAGAATCCGGATGCGCTCCGCCGGCGCTCCGTCTCCCCGCGGGCCGGTCGTTCCCGTCTATGATCCTGCCCCGTGCCGTCCGCCCCCTCGACGCTCCTCGATCACTTCCGGCAACCGCGAAACGCCGGGCCGCTCGCCGGCGCGACCGGCAGCGGCACCGCGCAGAACGCCGCGTGCGGTGACGTCGTGCGGCTCGACGTGCGCGTCGAGAACGGCCGCATCGCCGACGCTCGGTTCCTCGCGCAGGGTTGCCCGGCATCGATCGGCGCCGCGAGCCTGCTGACGACCGTCGCGATCGGCCTCGACGTCGCCGCCGCGCGGGCGCTCGATCCGCGGCGCCTGCTCGACGAAGCCGGCGAGTCGCGCGCCGAGCAGGAGCACGGGATGTCGCTCGCCGTTCGCGCGCTCGGTCTCGCGCTCGGGAAGGCGTGAGATGCCCGCCGAGCGTCCGAAGAAGTCGCTGCGCACGATCCTCCGCGACTCGATCCTCGGCGGGAAGGAACAGGAGCGCGAGCGCGAACGCCTCTTCCGCGTGATCGAGATCAACCGCGCGCTCGTCTCGGAGCGCAATCCGAAGAAGCTCCTGACGCTGATCCTCGACGCCGCCATCGATCTCACGTCGGCGGAGCGCGGGTTCCTGATCCTGAAGGGCGACCAGGGCCTCGGCCAGGTCGAGGTCGCGCGCAACCTCGACAAGGAGGCGGTGAAGTCGCCGGAGTTCAAGATCAGCCACACGATCGCCGAGCGCGCCATGAAGTCGGGCGAGGTCGTGCTCACCGACTCTGCGCAGGACGACCCCGACTTCGGGAAGTTCTCGTCGGTCGCCGGCATGCAGCTCCGCTCGATCCTCTGCGTGCCGCTCGAGCTGCGCGGCGAGACCGTCGGCTGCGTCTACATCGATCACCGCTTCCGCACCGGCTCGTTCACCGAGGCCGACAAGCGGCTCGTCGAAGTCTTCGCCGACCAGGCCGCGGCCGCCGTCGAGAACGCGCGCCTGCACGCGGAGAACGAAGCGCAGCGCCTGCGCCTGGTCGATCTGAATCGCCGTCTCGAAGAGCGGGTGCAGGAGCAGGAGATCGAGCTGCAGGACGCGCGCGAGAAGCTCGCGGCGCAGCCGCCCGCCGCGGCGTCGAAGTACGACTACTCGGGGATGATCGGCACCGCGCCGGCGATGCGCGAGGTCTTCCGCCTGATGGACATCGTGACCGACACCGATTACCCGGTGCTGATCCTCGGCGAGAGCGGCACCGGCAAGGAGCTGGTCGCGAAGAGCATCGTTCGCCACGGGCGCCGCGGCGCGAAGCCGTTCCTTTCGGAGAACTGCGCGGCGCTCGCCGAGAGCCTGCTCGAGAGCGAGATGTTCGGCTACGTGAAGGGGGCGTTCACCGGAGCGAACGAGACACGCGCGGGCCTCTTCGAGCGGGCGAACGGCGGCACGCTGTTCCTCGACGAGATCGGCGAGATGACCGAGCCGCTGCAGCGGAAGCTCCTGCGCGTGCTGCAGGAAGGCGAGTTCCGCAAGGTCGGCGCGACGACGCCGACGAAGGTCGACGTGCGGATCATCGCCGCCACCAACGCCGACCTCGCCACGATGGTGCAGAAGGGGACGTTCCGCGAAGACCTGTATTACCGGCTGAAGGTGATGACGATCCGCCTGCCCGCGTTGCGCGAGCGGCGCGACGACGTGCCGGCGCTCGTCGACAGCACGCTCGACCGCATCGCCGCCGAGACCGGCGAGCCGCGCCGCCGGGTGACGCCGCAGGCGATGAAGCTCCTGGTCGCCTACGCGTGGCCCGGCAACGTGCGCGAGCTCGAGAACGAGCTGCGCCGCATGGCCGCGCTCGCGACCGACGGCACGATCGAGTCGCACCTCGTGCAGCCGTTGTTCGAGCAGCGCGCCGCGCGCGCGAACGACGACTCGGTGCTGCGCGGTCGCACGCTCGACGAGCTGGAGAAGGCCGCGATCATCGAGGCGCTCGAGCGATGCGGCGGCAAGCGCATCGACGCCGCGAAGCTGCTCGGCCTGCCGCGCCGCACCTTCTACAACCGGCTGCGCAAGTACGGGATCCTGTGATGATCGCGCGCCTCCCGATCGCGACGCTCACCGCGACGCTCTTCCTCTGCGACGGC
>CAZBOK010000411.1:0-4130 GCA_964493525.1 uncultured Phycisphaeraceae bacterium
CGGCTGTAGCTCAGTTGGTAGAGCGTCAGCTTCCCAAGCTGGATGTCGTGGGTTCAAATCCCATCAGCCGCTCCACTTAATTCAAGTCAGGTCGGTCACTTACGAGATCGGCCGAAAAAACTCGTGGCGGCCGGCAGTTACAATTGTAACCGTCGGCCGCCTTCGTCGTACAGGTCGGCTCATGGGCCGACACACCAAGAAGCCGAAGCGCCGCTTCCCGGGGATCACCGCTTTCTGGAGCGAGTCGCGCTGGAAGTGGCGCGCACTGATCCGCGTTGACGGCAAGCAAGTCGTCGGCGGACTCCGCGACTCCCAGGAAGTGGCCTACGCTGACCGGCAGACGATGAGCGCGATGCGCGCTGCGTTGCCGAAGGTGATCCTCTCGCTTGGCGATGCGATCGACGCCGTGGTCGCCGACGCCGAAGCTCGCGGCCTCCCTGAACACACGCTCGAGAACACCTTTCGGTCGCACGGCAGGTACCTCAAGAAATTCTGGCGCGCGGAGACTCCTCTCACCGAGATCGACGAGAAGGAGATCGAGTGGTTCATCACGGAGTCGATGCGCACGGTTGACGAGGAAGGCGAGAAGAAGCCCGCCCGCTCTCCGAACACGCTCAAGCAGAAGGATCTCCCGCTCTTGCGGAGTTGCTTCCAGGTCGCCGAGCTCCCAGTCCCAGCGTTCACGGCGCCGCGGTATCGACCTGCTGAGTTGAAGTTCTTCGAGATGGGAGAAGTCGCCGCGCTCCTCGAGCGCATGCGGCACGAGGAGTTCAAGGACAAGTTCGGACATGCGATCAAGATCACCGCACGCGAGCGACATGCGGACTTGTTCCAACTCATCGCTCAGAGCGGCGTCCGCTCCGGTGAACTCGGACGCATCACTGGCGCGGACATCGATCTCAAGCACCACCGCATCCGGATTCGCGAGCCGAAGGACCGATCGAACCCCCGCTACATCGAGATAACCCCGGCTCTCGTGCCGGTCGTGAAGCGGCTCAGGCCCGAGACACCTGACGAGCTTGTCGTGCCGGGGGGCATGGCGACCGTGTCGAACATCTGCCGGCACTGGCAGCGGCGCTTGAAGGAGCCGCGTCTTAACGGTCGTGCGCTTCGTCACTCCTTCTGCACCGCGCAGCTCGCGGCCGGCGTGCCGCTTAACCAGGTACAGAGCCTCATGGGACACAAGTCGATTCGGTCGACTGACCGCTACGTGCACGCGATCGATTCCGGACGCGCGGAGGCAGCAGCACTCCTCGACAAGTTCTTCACGCGCTAGCCAAACCTATACTTGGCGAACCGTCGCGGAGGGTGAGAGCTGGTCAGGAGGACAAGCTAACTCCCGTCGTTGTGTGCGGAGCACGAGAGTCACTTTCATGGTCGCGTGCGAACACACCTCCCCGCTACTTATGGCGCAAGAGCTCAAGGGAACGCTCACCCTGGGCATGCTCGTTCCGCTGTCTCACTCGGACGCTCCCGGGACGGCTTCCGTAGCCCTCTTCGCGCTCTCTTCCAATGGAACTACGGCAACGTGCATTCTCGCAGCGAACGAATGCAGTCTGTCGGTCAGTACTCAGGCTGCCGATGAGCTATCTCGAGAGGTCGTCCTCGGCCCCTTCCAGTTGCCTCAAACGAGGATTTCGTTCGGCGAGCGACTCGTGATCTCGGTGGACGCACCGTCGATTGAGTTAGTACCTGGGAATAGATCCTATTGGTTTGAATTCTCCGACGATCTCGATCTTGTTGCACATCACCCTACGAAACGACCTATCGGTTCTTGTGTGTACTGCCGAACGAACTCGGTGCCACTGGACGATGAACACGTCATTCCCCTTGGCTTGAACGGCAATCTTCAGATTCTGAAGGCGAGTTGCAAGGACTGTGCGCGCGTGACGTCACAGCTGGAAACTGACGTTCTTCAGAATGCGTTGCGAGATGTTCGTGCCGCGTTGGGCATGAGGACACGTCGTCCTAAGAAGCGGCCGAAGTCGTGGCCGCTCCGCTATCGGAGTGCTGCCGGCGAAGAAAGCATAGACACACCGCTCGCCGAGTACCCCACGGTGCTCGCGCTGCCGCACTTCGCGCCGCCTGCTCACATCAGTCGTGCCCAGTACGATCAGGGAATTCCGCTCAGGCCTGAGATGTACTTGGCTCAAGTGGCGGGACCGCGATTTCAGGACTTACCACGTCGCGCGGGTCGCGACTACGTGTTCATTAGAAAAGCGTTTCAGCCAGTACTCTTCGCGCGCTTCCTGGCAAAAGTGGCGCTTTGTCAGGTCGCATTTGAGCTGGGACCTGACGCGCTAGCATCAGATTATGTTTCGCCTGCGATTCTTGGACGAAGCGCCGACATTGGTCGGTGGGTAGGTCAGTTGCCCGGTGAATTGAAGAATCCAAACACGGGGCTCCACGCAGTTCGGATCATCGCGCCGGAAGACGACATTCACGTATTCGTGCGGCTGTTTGCGCAGTTCAATGCCCCGGAATACGTCGTCGTCGTCGGAAAGCGCAGATAGCGTTTCTCTCGGCCCGCTACTTGGCAGCTCACTGCGATAGGATTTCCCATATCAGTGACCGATGTCAGTCTTTCGGTTTCAGTTTGCGCAATATCTCTCGGAAGACTTCGTCACCGTCGATAAGGTCACCCCGGTCCGCCTGCGCCAGACCCTCGGCGATCTTGCGGCGCAGCTCGTCACGCGTTGCCGATTGCCGACTCGCGTGGCGAACATGCAGCACGAACACGTCATGGCCGATCACAGTAAACAGGATGCGGTAGTCCCCGAACAACCGATGGCGGATCTCCGTTCCCGGGCACGCTTCATTCTCTGGGGCGATCGCATGACGGTTCGGGAACGAGTCGAGTCGATTCAATTCCTCGAGCAGCTCGGCAACCCATCGCTCGGCCGCAACCGGCGCGCCCTCCGATGCGATCCACCTCCCGATGGTCAGCGCATCGTTGAGAGAAGAGGCGGTCGGCCGAACGTTGCATTTCATGCACGCGAATCAAGGCCGAGACCTTGCCTCAGGCTCGCAGCGAAGGAATCGATGGACATCGTTCGCCCTTCCTTGAGGTCCTCAAGCCCGCGGCGGATCCCTTCGATGGTTTCGAGCCGCGCAACGAGCTCCGACATTCGCTCGAATGTCACGAGGTCCACAAGCACCGCCTTCGGGCGCCCGTCGACCGTGAGCACCATGGGACGGTGCTTTGTCTCGAGCTCTTCGATGAAGCGCGTGGACTCTCGCTTGAAGTCGGTGAGGGGATGGATGTCGGACGGCTGTAGCATGGCGCACTCCTAAAGCACTCTTAAAGATGCTACCACAACTATCGGGTGGAAGCAACTTTAGGTTGAGTACGCAATCGATCCCGACCGCGAAGTTGAGGAAACACAACGGCTTAAGAGCGGGTGCGGCGGCGCCAAGCGGGCTGACGAATGGCCTGCCGCACCGCATCAACGCGGCGGATCGCCACCACCGGATCCTCCCAGCGGCTTGTTGCCCAGCGCTCAAGCTCATCTTTCCCCACGCGCCAGTCGTTGCGCGACACGCGAAACAGTCGCGGGAACTCCCCCGCGCGCGAGAGCGCGCGCAGGCCTTGAACCGAGCGGCCCAAGGCCTGCGCGACATCAACCAAACGGTAGTTCGTCTCGATCACTCCCGCGATCGACGGGTGAGCGGTCAGCTCGGTGGTGATCGGACGCGATGACATACTCGCTACCTGCCCCGACTAGTCCCGCTCGAGGTCCTTGTCTTCGTGGCCCCCGCCATCTCGCGCAGTCAGACGCACGCCCTCGACAAAGTGTTTTCCGCATTCTTCCTTTGTCGAGATCAATGCCCTCGAGAATCATCGCGAGCTCCGCGCGCGTGATCTCCACCTTCTTCCCGCGCGCTTCCGGCAGTGCGCGGAACGTCCCCTTCTCGAGCCGCTTGTAGAACAGCCAGAAGCCGTTTCGATCCCACACCAGCAGCTTGATCCGGTCGCGCCGGCGATTGAAGAACACGAACACCGAGCCATCGAACGGATCGCGGTCGAAGCCGTGCTTCACGATCGCGTAGAGCCCGTCGTGCGACTTGCGGAAGTTGTCAAGGTCCGCCCTGTCAGGTCCACCTCTGGTTCGGCCAAGCAGGTCCACCTC
>CAZBOK010000412.1:0-4116 GCA_964493525.1 uncultured Phycisphaeraceae bacterium
CGCGCCGCCGGACCCAGCAGCTCGATCAACGCGTCGCCCAGCGCCGCGGCTTCCACGTCGTCGACCGCCGCGTCGAGCACGCGCTTCACGATCGGCGCCGCGTGCTCCCGGTCGCGGGCGAGGACGAACTGAGCGGGGTCCCGCAGATCCGACCGTGCGTCCGCCGCGCACCGCGCGACGAATGCCGCGGTCTGCGCGTCGAGACCAGCGAGACTTCCCGGCTCGATTCGAGCGCGCAGCGCGATCGATCGGATCAGCGCCGCCGGCGTCGCATGATCGCCAGCGGCCGAGCAGAACGCGACATCGACGCCCGCGTCCGATCGGAACAACGCGTCGAGCGCGGCTTCGCGCCGCCACGGATCGAGGTCGGGGAACGCGCGCACGATCGCTTCCGACGCCGGCGCGTCGGTGTGCAGGAGCCCGTCCATCGCCGCGCCGCGGACGTCCGCGTCGACGTCCCGCGTCAGCGCCGCGAGCGCGACGACCGCGATCGGATCGTCGACGTTCGCGAGCACGAGCGCGGCGGCGCGGCGCACGGACCACGTGCGGCTCTTCGCGGCCGCGAGCAGCCCTTCCCGCAGCGGCACGTTCGGCTGGCGCGCGAGCGCCTTCAGTGCGTCGACCCGTTCGTCGGCGTCCTCGCGATCGAGCGCGCGATACAGCACGTCGATGACCGCCGGGTCGTGCACGTGCGCGAGCACGGTGAACGCCGCTTCGCGGTTTCGCGTGCGTCCGACGCGCAGCGCCTCGACCGCCCACGGGATCGCGGCCGGGCCGCGCCCGATCGAGACCCGGACCGCGCGATCGAGCGATCGCACGTCGTCGCTCGTCGCCAGAGTCGTGGCCGGATCCGTCGGCGCGAACTCCTGCGCCGCTCCCGTCGCGCTCGCGAGCACGACGATGCACGCGGCGACGGCGAGCTTCATCGCGCGAGCGAGCGACGGAACGCGTCGCCGAGGAATGCGAGCAGGTCGGTCGCGATCAGCGCGTCTTGACCGATGCGCCGCGCCGCGAGGTCGCCCGCCAGGCCGTGCAGGTGCACGGCGCAGCACGCGGCGTCGAACGCGCCGTCGAACCGATGCAGGAGCGCGGCGAGGAGACCGGTCAGGACGTCGCCCGCGCCGCCGGTCGCCATGCCGGGGTTGCCGGTCGGGTTCACGAACGTGCGCTCGCCGTCGGTGACGACCGAGCCGCGGCCTTTCAGGCACACCACCGCGTGCAGCTCGCGAAACGCACGCGCGCACGCTTCCGCGCGCGCGCGGCGCGGCGCCGGCGCATCGGCGACCACGGCTTCGCCGTCGAGGCGCGCGAGTTCTCCCGGATGCGGTGTCAGCACGGTCGCGGCGGAACGCGCGAGCGCGCGCGGCGGTTCACCGGCGATCGCGTTCAAGCCGTCGGCGTCGAGCACGAGCGGGACTTCGAGCGCGGGCACGAGGCGCCGAACGAGCGCCACGGTTTCGGCGTGGCGGCCGAGGCCGGGGCCGATCGCGACGACGTCGACCGATCGCGCGCGCTCCATCACCACGTCGAACGCGGCCGCCGCGATCGCACCGTTCGTCGTCTCCGGCAGCGGCTCGAACGTCGCGCACGGCACTGCGGGCGCGATCGACGCGAGCGCGGACGCCGGCGTCGCGAGCGTGACGAGCCCCGCACCGCCGCGCAACGCGCCGAGCGACGCGAGCGTCGCGGCGCCGGGCATCGCGCGCGATCCCGCGACGATCAAGATGCGGCCGAAGTCGCCCTTGTGCGCCGCGGCGGTTCGTCGCGGAACTCTCGGCGCGGCCTTCACGGTTCGCGCGCGGCGTCGCTCGCTCATGGCAGCGCCACGACTTCGACGCGCCCGATCGCGACGCCGGCGTGGTTCTTCATCGGACGCGCGCGATAGGCGTCGAGCGCTTCGAGATCGCCGGCGTCGAGCAGCGCGAGTCGCTCGAGCGCGTGCAGCGCGAGCGCCTCGCTCGCGCGCGAATCGCCGTCCTCGATCTTCACCGCGAGTCCGACGCCCGCGCCGACCACGCCGATGCCGATCACTCCTTCGGCGCCGATCTTCGACACGAAGCGCCCGCGGCCCCTGCGCATGAGATCGGTGTCGAACCGGTCGGTGCCGGCGATGAGATCGGGGTGCGCGAGCATCGCGCCCTTCACCTTCGCGAGCGTCTCGCGCCACTCCGGCGCGGCGAGCTCGGGGTTCGCGACGTCGCGATATCCGCGGGCGAGCGCGTCGAGCGGCAGCTCGAACGTCGGCGCCGAGCATCCGTCGACGGCGACGCGCGGCCACGGTTCCTCGAGCCGGCACAGCTCGCGCACCGCGGCGCGGATCTTGGTCTGGATCGGATGCGACGGATCGATGTAGCGCGACGGATCCGCCCCGAGGTGCTTCGCGAACAGGAGCATGCCTGCGTGTTTCCCCGAGCAGTTGTTGTGCAGGATCGACGGCGGGGTCCCGGAGCGCACCAGCGACTGCGCGACCTGCCGGCTGAAGGGGACGTGGATTCCGCAGCGCAGGTCGTCCGGCCGGAAGCCGCCGCGCTCGAGGAGTGACGCGACGACCTCGACGTGGGACGCCTCGCCGCTGTGGCTCGCGGTCATCAACGCGATCTCGCGCGGACCGAGCGAGAAAGCGCTGTCGACGCCGGCGCGCAGGGCCGCCGCCGCCTGGAACGGTTTCGCCGCGGATCGACAGAACGCGCCGGTCGCGACGTCCCCCACCGCCGTCGTGATCTTGTCGCCGGTGACGACCGCCAGCGCGCCGTGGTGCTGCGATTCGACGCGGTCGCCGCGCGTGCGAACGACGACCACGGGGTTCTGCATGAGGTTCATCGAGTTTCAAGAGCTCCGCTGCGCGCTCCGGCCCGGGGATTCTCCCCGCGAACGAGTCGCTCCACAACGGAGCCGATATACTCCGTCGTCTCCGAGCCCGAGGCGCCGTCCGTGACGATGATCGAAGTCGTCTTGTCGAAGATCGTGATCCGCGAGACGAACGAGCAGCAGGTCATCTTCCTCAAGGAGAAGGACGGCGAGCGCTCGTTCCCGATCATCATCGGCGTCAGCGAGGCGATCGAGATCAACCGCAAGATCACCGACGTGAAGACGCCGCGGCCGATGACGCACGACCTCGTGCGCAACGTGATGCGCAGCCTCGACGCGCACCTCAAGTTCGTGGTGGTCGACGCGCTGAAGGACGCGACCTTTTACGCGAAGCTCCACGTCGGACACGATTCGAAGGAGGTCAAGATCGACGCGCGTCCGTCGGACGCCGTGGCGATCGCGGTGGCCGAGAAGGTGCCGATCTTCGTCGACGATTCGGTGTTCGACGAGCTCGCGAAGCACGCGGAGTGAACGAGCGGACGATGCACGCGGAGGGATGGCAGAGCGGTCGAATGCGGCGGTCTTGAAAACCGCTGGGTCGCAAGGCCCCGGGGGTTCGAATCCCTCTCCCTCCGCCACACTTTTCGCTCGCTCGCGACGCGCTGTCCGGGCACCGCCTCGCGGGGTACCCCCCCTTCCCCAAATCGCCGTCACCGCCGCCACCGCCGTCAAATCGCCAAATACGCCGCGTCAACCGCATCAAACGCCCTGGTGACGGCGGTGACGGCGATTTTGCGGAGTGCGTCCGCCGTCACTGCCCGGTCAGTCTTCGCTGGTTCTTCACGCGTTCATTGTCGATCGTTCCGCGCATCGACGCCCAGTCGGCGCGGTCGGGGGCGAGCTCGAGCGCTTTGTCCATCCAGTCGAGCGACTTCTCGAACTCCTTCACTGCGAGGTCGGGACGGTCGCGCAACTGCTGGAGCGCGCCGTGGTTCGCGTGCGAGATCGCTGCGTCGGTCGCGTATTCGGGGACCGCGGGATTCGCCGCCGCGAGCTCGTCCGACAGCGCGAGCGCGCGCGTGAACGTTGCCTCTGACTCGTCGAAGCGCTTCTGGCGCATGTACACGCTGCCGAGCGCGGTGACCGACGTCGCGAGCGCCTTCTTCGCGAGCGGGTCGGACGGCGCCTTCGCGACCATGTCGTCGAGCTGCGCGATCGACTCGGTGAGGAGCTTTGCCGCGTCGTCGTAGCGCCCGATCTGCAGGTACACGCCGGCGAGGTTCGACATCGAGCCGAACAGCTCGCGAC
>CAZBOK010000413.1:0-4114 GCA_964493525.1 uncultured Phycisphaeraceae bacterium
ATCATCCCCGCGCGATGCGCGATCTCCGCCGGGGTGCAGAGCTGCTCGACCAGCGCGGCAGGTTCGGCGCCGGCCGGCGCGGGCTCGCGGAACCAACTGTGGCCGTTCGACGGCGGCGCCTCGTTCTGCGCGAAACGTCGCGTGAGCCACGCGCGCAGCGACGCCATCTCCACGAGCTGGCATTCTTCGTCGGTCACGAACGCGTGCAGGACGTCGCCGAGCTCCTTCGCAATCGCGAACTGCGCCTGACCGCCGCCGTCCGCGGCGCGCTCGCTCGAGGTCGTCGACGAGTGGACGAAGCCGCGCTTCTGCAATGCGTTCAGCGCCGCTTCGACCTCGTACTGGCTCATGTAGTTGAAGAGCCGCGAGTGGAGCACCTGGTCCCGAGTCGCCGTGTAGGACTCGTCGCGCAGCAGGAATTTGAGGAGGTCGACGAGCTTCTTCGAGAGGAGCTTCAGGCGCTTGCGCACCGACTCTTCGTCGCTCATGCACTTCACGAGCGCCTGGACCAGGCCGTCGGTCGTCGTCGGCACCGGCGCGCGACCATCCCAGAAGGAGTAGTACTCCGACAGCTCGGGGCGGGACTTCTCGCGAAGCATCCGCTCGAGGCTGGGCGCGCGTGGGCCGCGTTGGGTCTCGGTCATCCGGTGCGATCCGTCCGATTCCTGCTGTCCATCCGTTCGGCCGGGAGCGCCCCCTCGGGGTCGACGTCCCGGATCTCGTACGAGTACCCCTGTTCCGTCAGGAACAGTTGGCGATGGTTCGCGAACTCCGACTCCTTCGACTCCCTCGTCACGAGACTGTAGAACCAGGCCGACGTGCCGTTGCTCTTGGGGCGCAGGATGCGTCCGAGCCGTTGCGCCTCCTCCTGCCGAGACCCGAACGTTCCGGACACCTGGATCGCCACCGATGCATCCGGCAGGTCGATCGCAAAGTTTCCCACCTTAGAGATCATCAGCACCGGAATCTCCCCCTCACGAAAACTCCGATAGAGGCGTTCGCGCTCCTTGTTCGGGGTCTTGCCGGTGATGAGCGGTGCGGAGAGGCGCGCGGCGAGATCGTTCAACTGCTCGATGTACTGGCCGATGATCAGCACGCGGTCCTCGCGATGCCGGTCGAGCAGCTCGCGCACCACGGCGAGCTTCGACGGGTTCTCGGACGCGAGGCGGAACTGCGCGCGCGCGCCGGAGCTGACGTAGTCGTGCTTCATCTCCGGCGGGATGCCGACGCGCACTTCGACGCAACGCGCGGTCGCGATCCAGCCCTGGCGCTCGAGGACCTTCCACGGGACGTCGTACTTCTTCGGCCCGATCAGCGAGAAGACCTCCTCCTCCTTGTGGTCTTCGCGCACGAGCGTCGCGGTAAGGCCGAGGCGCCGCGTCGCCTGGATGTCCGCGGTCACGCGGAACACCGGCGCGGGGAGCAGATGGACCTCGTCGTAGATGACGAGCCCCCAGCGGTCCGCGGAGAAGAGATCGAAGTGGACGAACGGGTCGCTCTTCCGGCGCCGGTAGGTGAGGATCTGATAGGTCGCGATCGTGATCGGGCGGACTTCCTTGCTCTCGCCGGTGTACTCGCCGATGTCGAGCTCGGGGATCGTCGACTTGTCGAGGATCTCGTTGCGCCACTGACGCACCGCGACCACGTTGGTCGTGAGGATCAGGGTCCGCGCCTGCACGCGCTCCATCGCCGCGAGTCCGACGATCGTCTTGCCCGCGCCGCACGGGAGCACGATCACCCCCGAGCCGCCGCGCTCGGTCCCGCCGGCGTAGAAGACGTCGGCGGCGGCGCGCTGATACGGGCGCACGCCGAACTCCGAGCCCGACAGCGTGGCGTCGCGGAGCCGGAACGCGTAGGCCGCGCCCGGCGCGTAGCCCGCGAGGTCCTCGACCGGATACCCGACCTTGATGAGCGCCTGCTTCACCTCGCCGCGATACATCGGCGGGACCGGCACGCGGCCGTCGGCGCGGACCGATCCGAGCAGCTTCTTCACGCTCGCGTGGCGAACGAGGTCGGCGAGCAGCGACGCGTCGGACGAGGCGAGCACGAGGTCGTCGCCATCGCGCTCGAGCCGCAGCAGCCCGAAGCGTCGGATGTTGTCGCGGACGTCCTTCTCGACGTTCGCGGGCACCGGGTAGCGCGCTCGCGCGCGCAGGAATTCGAGGATCTCGTCGGCGCCGAGCCCGGATGCCGCGGCGTTCCAGATCGAGAGCGGCGTGATGCGGTAGGTGTGGAAGAACTCCGGCGACTTCTCGAGCTCCGCGAAGCGCGCCAGGAAGTCGCGCGCTTCGGAGAACCCTGGCGCGTTCACCTCCAGGAGGACGGTGCGATCGCCCTGCACCGTGAGCGGACGCCCGCCCTCGCCGTTCTCGCCGCTCATGCCGTCCGCTCCAATCGGCGGCCGCGCGGCGCCGGGAAGAACTTGTCCTTCAGACGCTGCCCGGTGATCGACGCGGCGACGCGCGCGATCTCCTCCGGGCGGCCGGTCGCGACGATGCGCCCGCCTTCCGCGCCGCCCTCGGGGCCGAGGTCGATCACCCAGTCGGCGGCGCGAATCACCTCTTCGTTGTGCTCGATCACGAGCACGGTGTTGCCGGCCGCGACCAGTCGGTCGAGCACCTGGAGCAACCGCGCGACGTCCTCGAGATGCAGGCCGGTCGTCGGCTCGTCGAGCAGGTAGAGCGTCGAGCCCTGCTCGGGACGCGCGAGCTCCGCGGCGAGGCGCACGCGCTGCGCTTCGCCGCCGGAGAGCGTGGTCGCCGGCTGGCCGAGCCGCATGTACCCGAGGCCGACGTCGGAGAGGAGTTTCAGGATCCGCGCGATGCGCCGATGCTGGCCGAACAGCTCGAGCGCGCGGTCGACCTCGAGATCGAGCACCTCCGCGATGTTCTTGCCGTTCCACCGCACCTTCAGCGTCTCGACGTCGAACCGCTTGCCGCCGCACGCCTCGCATTGGACGAACACGTCCGAGAGGAAGTGCATCTCGACCTGGACGAGGCCCTTGCCTTCGCACGCTTCGCAGCGGCCGCCGGCGTGATTGAACGAGAAGTGCCGCCGCGTGAATCCCTTCATGCGCGCGTCGGGCGTGCTCGCGAACACGTCGCGCACGTCGTCGAAGATGCCGGTGTAGGTCGCGGGGTTCGACGCCGGTGTCGGACCGAGCGGCGCCTGGTCGACGACGACGAGCTGGTTCAGTCGCTCCGGCACGCTCAGGCTCTTCAGCGTGCCGTCGGTGCGCCGGCGGCCGAGTGCGAGCCGGTTGCGCAGCGCGGGCTCGAGCACGTCCATCACCAGCGTCGACTTGCCGGAGCCGGAGACGCCGGTGACCACGGTCAACGTCGCGAGCGGGATCGCGACGTCGACGTCCTTCAGGTTGTGCAGCCGTGCGCCGGTCAGCTCGATGCGCGGGCCGTCGACCGGGCGCTTCTGCTCCGGCGCCGGGTTCTTGCGATCGCCGCGCAGCCACGCGCCGGTGATCGAGTCGGGCGACGCCAGGATCGACGCGAGCGGACCTTCCGCGATCACGCGGCCGCCGCGCTCGCCGGCGCCGGGTCCGACGTCGATCACCCAATCGGCGGCGCGGATCACGTCGGGATCGTGCTCGACGACGACGATCGTGTTGCCGAGCTTCTGCAGTCCCTTCAGCGTCGCGATCAGGCGCGCGGTGTCGCGCGGGTGCAGCCCGATGGTCGGCTCGTCGAGCACGTAGAGCACGCCCACCAGTCGATTGCCGAGCTGCGTCGCGAGGCGGATGCGCTGCGCTTCGCCGCCCGACAACGTCGACGCGCGGCGATCGAGAGTCAGGTATCCGAGCCCGACGTCGTGGAGGACTTCGAGTCGGTTGGTGACCTCGCGCGTCACTTCCTTCGCGATCTCGGCGTCGCGCGCGGGCAGGTCGATCTTGCGGAAGAACGCGAGCGCGTCGTCGACGGAGAGCGCGAGGATCGCGGGCAACGAGCGGCCGCCGAGCGTGAACGCGCGCGCCAGCGGATTCAGCCGCGCGCCGCCGCAGCCGCGGCACGGGCCTTCGCTCATCAGCGGCGCGAGGCGCGAGTGCCAGAAGCCGGTGTCGTCGGATTCGCGGTACTTGCGCTCGAAGTACCCGACCAGGCCG
>CAZBOK010000414.1:0-4094 GCA_964493525.1 uncultured Phycisphaeraceae bacterium
CGCCCGCGAGCGCGGCAGCGGCGTCGGTGGTGACGAACGCGTCGCTTCGTTCGATCGCGGCGCGGAGGCAACGAGCGACGCGATCTCGCGCTTCCTGCGACCCCGCGCCGGCCGCGCCGATCGCGACGACGTCGAGCTGGTCGAACGTGCCGTCCGCGGTCAGCGCACCCATGCGCGCGACGATCGTTCGCAGCGCGGATTCGAGCGCGGCCGGCGGCGTGGTCCGCGCGTTGCCCCCGACGGTCTCGAGTCGCGCCCGCTCGACGAGGCGGCGGTTGAGCAGCACCGCACGCAGCGTCGTTCCGCCGAGATCGAGCCCGAGATGGAACCGCTCGCCGGGGCTCAGCGTCGTCGAGTGCGCGCGTGCCGCGGGGTCGCTTCGATCGCGCCGATTCCGGCGCCGGGCGAACTCGTCGTCGAAGCGGTCCGGGTCGACGAACTCGTCGCGCGGAGGCGGGTCCGGCCCCGCTAGAATCCGCGCCCTTCGTGACGTCCGCGATTCGGGAGCGGATGGCGGCTGGTGTCGCCCGCGGTCTTCAAAGCCGTTTGCGGGGTCCGTTTCGGGCCTCGGGTGGGTTCGATTCCCATGCGCTCCCGCCACTTGGTTGCGCTCCCCGCGCATCACGCGCTCACCGTCCGAGGAATCGTTTGCGCATCACGAGCCGCAGCATCTTGATCGCAGTGCGCGCGAGGTGGCGGAACGAAGCCGAGTGCTTCGACTCGCCGGCGAAGCGTGGGAAGTAGGAGACCGGGATCTCGATCACGCGACGGTGCTGGCGCAGGACCTCGATCATCAACTCCGGCGAGAACTCCGGGCCGATGCCGGTGAGCCCGTCGCGGATCCGGCGGTAGACGTCGCTCCAGATCGCACGGTAGGTGCAGCCGACGTCCGTGAAGCGCGGCTCCTGGCTCCACCAGAGCATTTCGATGAGCTTGCCGACCGCGACGTTCGCCCAACGCACGGGGCCGCGCATGTTGGTGCCCTGCTCGATCATCTGCCGCGTCGTGCGGGTGCCGATCACCATGTCGGCGTCCTTCATGTACTCGAGGAGCTTGCCGAGGTCCTTCGCGCGGAAGGAGTGGTCGGCCTCGACGAGGACGATGATGTCGCCCGTCGCCTGCTCCATTCCGTGGCGGAGCGCGTCGCCGTATCCGCGCAGCGGCTTCGACGAGACGCGTGCGCCGAGGTCCGCGGCGATCTTCGCCGTGCCGTCCGTCGAGCAGTTGTCGGCGACCACGATCTCGGACACGTGGGGCGCGAAGTCGGCGATCACGGTGCCGATGGAGCCCGCTTCGTTCCATGCCGGGATGACGACGCTCGTGCGGTAGCGGGGAAACTCGTCGCTGCGAACCTGGTAGTTCGCGGAGTTCTGGTCCTCGACCGAGTTGATGTTGAAGTAGCGGCCGCGCAGGAAGAACGGGCGCACCGCCTTGCCGTCGCGGATCAATGTCTGCAGCGCGTCGGTCAGCTCGACGCGACCGCTCTTCTTGGAGGGAGCCGTGCGTTCGATCGCGTCGAAGATCGAGGGGCGGAAGAGGTAGGTACCGCAGCCGAGCAGTCGGTTCGGCAGGTGCTCGGGTTTCTCCTCGACCGTCTGCACGCGCCCGTCGGCCACGACCACCGCGTAGTTCTTGCGGATCGCGCGCAGGTCGTCGGTTTCGAGCAGCGCAATCGCCGCTTCCCACGGATCGGCCGGCGCGAGCAGCTCGGCGTGGTTCGATCCGAGGTAGAGCTCGTCCGCGAGGACGACGATGAACGGGCCGTCGACGAGCGGCTTGGTGAGGTGGAGTCCGCGGGCAAGCCCGACGCTCGGATCCGGACAGGTGACGTAGCGGACCGCGACGCCGAACTTCGAACCGTCGCCGAGGAGCGCTGTGATCTGCTCCGCCAGATGACCGACGATCACCACGAAGTCGCGGATGCCGAGCTGGTCGCGGAGCATCTCGAGGTTGCGCTGGACGAGCGGCTTGCCCGCGACCTCGAGCATCACCTTCGGGATGAACTGGGTCTTCGGGTAGGCGCGGACTCCGCGACCGGCGGCGGGGAGCACGGCGGTTCGAACGGAGGGGGTCGTCATGTGCCGGCAGGTCGCATCGGGTGCGGAACGGCGTGACGCTACGGAGTGCGCGCGGTCGCATGCAACGATGAAGCGACGTTCGGCGGGACGTCGCTCGCCACGGGGCGGAAAGAATGCGGCCCGCGAGCGGAGGTCCGCGCACGGGCCGATCTGAGTCCCGGTCTCACCAAAAAAGTTGCCGGAGCCAACCCCACCCAGCAGGACTGGCTCCGGCACACCCCTGAACCCTGCGTCCGAACAGCTCAGGTCCCGACACCTGGGCCGTTCCTTTCAGGAGGATCTGCATTCCTTCAGGACTTCTTCGCGAAATCCTTGGCCACTGGTCCATTATCAACGACCGTGCCAAGGTTCAGACATCGGCGTTCGCCGGGCGTAAAATGCTTTCAGGATGCTGTTAACAGCGATGGCCAACATCGAGATCCGCCGCCATGGGTCCGCGACCGAGAGCGGATCGAGAACGGATCGGCACCCTGACAACCGCCGAATCTCCATAAATCGTTTTAGACTTGCGTGTTGCAAACCGTGCACCTCTGGGCAACTCGCAAGCCCCTACGTTTTCATCGGTTGCGAGCGGGGATCGGATCAGCCGCCGCGCGCGGCGAGTTCTCTGGCGGCGGCCGTGTCGGCGAACTTCTCCCGGAGGAGCTGATACTTCTTCTCCGCCTTCTCCGTCTCTCCCTTGCCCTTCAACTGATCTGCCGACGTGAGGAGCTCGCGCGCAGTCGATTCGCGCTTCGCTTTCACGAGGGCCGCCTGCACCTGCGGGCTCTTCTCGAGGGCGACGCGTCGCTCCTTGGCGATCGTCTCGAGCGTCGAGCCGCGGAACTTCGACACCATCGCCTCGAGGCGCTCGATCGCCGGCGCGAAGTCCTTCGCCGTCACCAGTGCTTCGATCGCGGTCAGCTCTTCCTTGCCGGCGTCCTCGACCTCCTTCACGGCCGCGCTCACTCGATTCGCGAGACCGCCCTTGGCGCCGCGCTTCTGGATCGGGAGCGCGAACTTGAGGACCTGATCGAACTGCTTCGCCGCGAGTTGATCCTGCACTTTCGTGAGTTGATCGCGGATCTGCGCGGCTTCGTCGCGCGAGAAGGAGTTCGGCCACTTGGCCTGCGCATCGTTGAGCGCGGTCACGTAGGCATCGAGCGGTTGCTCGCCGAGCGTCGCGAGGACCGCGAGATCCGGCTGCGTGACGATGACCATCGGCGTCTTCAATCCGCCGTTCTGCCCGAAGTCCCGCATCACGGGCTGCTCGGTCTTCTGATGCTGCAGGCAGTTGATCGACCCGAATCGGCCGCAGACGTGCACGGTCTCGTTCCCGCGCTTCTCGTCGCGCGTCCCGTGCACCTTGTCGGCGGTGCGACACACCAGGAGGTTCACGAAGTGTCGTGACGCTTCGACGAACTCCTTCGTGGAGAGGACGCTCTTGTAGAGGCCTTCGCTGCCTGATTCGCCGTCCTCGAACACCAGGATCATCAGGGGAGCGCCGCGTTCCTTGGCCTCCTCGAACGCCTTCTCATAGGATTCCGACCACTCGATCGCGGCCGTCGACGGCTGCGCGGGTTTGGTCTCCTTTGCCTTCGTCTTCGGCTTGGCCTGCAGCAGCATGGAGACGAGGAGGGACGTGCAAGTGGCGGTCGCGATCATCGAGGCGCTCCTGGCGGTCGCCGATGCTAGTTCGCGACGAATCGCGGTCAAGCGTCGCGCGCGAGCCGGCTTCGCGCTCGTCGTTGCGGCGGCGTGCGTCGCGCTTTCGAGCTGCGCGCACCTGGCGACGCGATCGATGCGGCCGCCGACGGAGGCCGCGGCCGCCGCGCTCGAGACGGCGCGGGATCGCGTGCGCGCCGGAGAATTCGACCGCGCGGTGGCGGCCTACCGCGACGCGATCGACGCCGATCCCGAAGCGGTCGAGATCCATCGCGAGCTGCAGAACCTGCTGATCTCGCGATCGCGTTCCGGCGAGGCCGTGTCCGACGCGCTCGCGCGGCTTGCGACGCACCCCGACCGCGCGCTGTCCCA
>CAZBOK010000415.1:0-4091 GCA_964493525.1 uncultured Phycisphaeraceae bacterium
GACGTGATCGCGCGCGACGACCACGCCCTTGCCCGCGGCGAGGCCGTCGGCCTTCACCACGACCGGCCAATCGAGCACGGAGTCGAGGAAGCGGCGCGCCGCCGCGGCATCGGTGAACGTCCACGACGCCGCGGTCGGGATCTTGAACTTGCGGCACAGCTCCTTCGCGAACGACTTCGAGCCCTCGATCTGCGCGGCCTTCTGATCGGGCCCGAAGATCTTGAGGCCGCGCTTGGCGAACGCGTCGACGATGCCGGCGACGAGCGCGGCCTCCGGGCCGACGACCGTGAGATCGATCTCTTCACGCGCGGCGAACTCGGCGAGCTCGGCGACGTCGGTCGCGGGGATCTCCACGCACTCGGCGAGGTCGGCGATCCCGGCGTTGCCGGGCGCCGCGTACAAGCGCGTGAGCCGCGTGGATCGGCGCAGCGCGGCGCACAAGGCATGCTCACGTCCGCCGCCGCCGACGACCAACACGCGCATCGCGTTCGCCCTCGTGCCGACCCGAGTTCTGGAGTGCTTCGGTCCGCACCGCGAGCCGCGGACGGAGGCGAAGGGCGGAGACGCTACCAACCGCGCGAGAGAACGGTCAAGGAACGGGAGCGACGCACGTCGCCGCGGACGCTTCGGATCCGCGCGGCGGCGCAGTAAGTTGCCCGCGACGCGACCACGCGCGCCCGTAGCTCAACTGGATAGAGCTCCGGATTTCTAATCCGGAGGTTGCAGGTTCGACTCCTGCCGGGCGCGCCACACGCGTTTGGGAGCCGGATCTCTGCGTTGCGTCGGGCTCACCGTGTCGCGGGGCAGACACAGCTTTCGCCCGACGCGCCTTGATCTCGGGCTCCCAAACGCGTGTGGCCGATACGAGGACGATCTCGGCGTTGCAGCGGGCTCGCCGTGTCGCGGTACAGACACTGTCTTCGCCCGCTGCGCCTTGAGCTCGGGCCTCCCCTCGCGTTCGGCCGGCGCCGGGATGATCTCGGCGTTGCAGCGAGCTCGCCGTGTCGCGGGGTCTTGCTTCGGTAGGCTTGCGACATGATCGCGCCGCTGCTGACGTGCCTGGTCATTCGCACTGTGTTCGCCGCGCCGGGGGACGACGCGCTTCGCGGGACGGTGATCCCGCCGCGCGTGCAGGAGACGCGGACCTACCGGATCCGACAGACGGTCGAGCTGAAAGAGATCCCGGCGGACGCACGCGAGGCGCGCGTCTGGGTGCCGATCCCGGCCGACGGCGCGTGGCAACACGTTCTCGATCGGCGCGTCGTCGAGGCGCCCGACGGATGGAAGCTCGTCCCGCAACCGGTCTCGAACGCGGAGATGGTCGTCGCCGCCGCGCACGGCGTCACTTCCGTGCGCGTCGTGGTCGAGACGACGGTGATGCGCGAGTCGCCGGTGTTCGATCTCGGCGCGACGAGCGCGAGCGAGCTGCAGCCCGCGCTGTTCGCCGCGGAGCTGCGCGAGGATGCGCCGCTGATGACGGTCGACCCGACGATTCGTCTGCTTGCGTCGACCGCCTGCAAGGGCGAGTCGGATCCGCGCCGCAAAGTCGTGCGCCTGCTCGATGCCGTCGCCGATGCGGCCGACCACTACTCGAAGGATCCGACCAAGCCGCAGTGCGGGCGCGGCGCGGCGGAGGACTGCATCGCGCACGGCGGCGGTTGCTGCACCGATCTCCACTCGCTCTTCATCGCGATGGCGCGCTCACAGGGGATCCCGGCGCGGATGCAGTACGGCTACCGCCTGCGCGCCGACCGCGAGGGCCAGGACTACGACCCGAGCTACCGCTGCTGGGTGGAGTTCTACCTGCCCGACTCTGGTTGGGTGCCGACCGATCTGGTGGTCGCGGACGCCGGGGAGAAATCGGCGCGCGCGCAGTTCTACGGGACGCTCGACGCGCGTCGCGTCTGGCTGTGGCAGGGGCGCGACCTCGAGCTCGTGCCGCGCCAGTCGGGCCCCCCGATCGAAACGATGTCGTGCGGTTGGGCGGAGATCGACGGCGTCCCCGTGGACGTGCTCCCCGCGCCGAACGGCGCGCCGTCGAAGCTGACGCGCTCGATCCACTTCGTCGATTGCACTCCGCCCGCGGCAACGGCTCCCGCGGCGCGCTGACCGCGCGCGCCGCGTTCGCGCGCGCCCCGGCGAAAACTCTCGGATCCGTTCAAGTCGGCGCTCTGCGCGGCCGCGCATGCACCGCCGCGCCCGCGCGTCAGCGCGCAGTTCGTGCTTCGCCCGCAACGGATCGCGCACTGGAACGGATGCGTCCCGCGCGCGCGAACGCGGCCGCGCGACTCGATCGAGAAAGAGAAAAACCTTCCTCGCGTAACGGCGGATTCGACCGCGGTCTCCGCCAACCTCGATCGGATCCGCCGGCGCGGACCGCGCACGTCGGCCGAAGAAGATGTCGCCCGATCGTGAGTGCGGATGAAAACATCAAGACACGAGCAAGGACTACGGAACATTGGGGAGTCGGCGGCTATCGAACAGTCGCCCTCGCGCTGTGGGCCGAGTTCTGGCGACCGTCCTGCGCAGACAGATTCGGTAAACGGTCGTTGCCGCAATGTCCCCCACTCAAGGTTGATCACCGCCCCGGCGGTCGGTGACGCCTCGGACAACCGGCACCTCACGGACTTCAGCGCGCGACTCGCTTCGTAACCGGTGTTCGACCCGGTGCCGGAGCACTCGGTCGTTCTTCTGCTCGATTCCCAACCCCGACTTTGGCGGCAGAGACCTCATGTCGAATCGTTCCCGATCCATCGTTGTTTTCGCTCTCGCAGCGTCGACGCTTGCGACCGTAACGGCGCGCGGCGGAAACCCCTCGACCGACCGATTCCTCTACACCGGCGCGAGCGCCGTGGGTTCGACCTCGATCACCTTCTCGGGCGGGTACTACAACTTCACGTTCGTGGGTGACGAGACGATCACCTACCAGCTCAACATCGCGGACACGAAGGTCGCCGGCGGCAACCTCACCATCAAGGAGCTGACCAGCAACTCGACGCCGATCGACGGCGGCGGTCCGATCTTCCGCGACGCCAGCAACAACAACTGGTTTCCGGCCGACCTCTACAAGTGGACGACGCTCACGAGCCACTCGGTCAGCGGCAAGACGCTCACGCTCGACTACAACCTCAACAAGAACGGCAACCATCCGGTCCGCTACCAGATCACGATGGAAGGGAAGGCGCTCCGCATCCGCGTGTTCGATCCGCAGGCGGGGACCAGCAACGTGAACAACTGGTTCGGCGTGACCTACGGGAGCACGACGGGCGTCGAGTTCCCGAACGTCGTCCACATGCAGGGCGCGCTCGCGCAACCGATCGTGATGTTCCGCAACGGGTGGAGCCACTTCTTCACCGCGCACACGCTCGACTTCTTCCAGAGCAACGCGTCCGACTACCGCATCCAGGACACGTGGGCGCCGGCGAAGGGCCCCGACTGGATCAACTTCGCGATCGACACCGCGGCGCAGTACACGCCGCTCTCGAACGGCATGCTCGCGGCGCCGCTCGACGACTCGTTCATCGTGGTGGTGTCGAGCAAGATCAAGGACGTGCTGCTCGAGTCGTCGGCGCCGATCTCGCCCTACCACGGCGTGCTGTCGAACCGCATGTTCTTCGATGCGCCGGAGAAGGTGTGGAGTTACTACTCGGGCATGTTCGACCTGTACCAGTCGCTCGGGATGTACAACCTCTCGGGCTACTTCTGGAACTGGTCGGCCGCGGGGATCGACGCACCGGAGAACTGCAACGTCGGACCCGACTGGAACCCCGCGCGCGACCCGACGAACTTCCAGGCGATGGTGAACAAGGGTGTCGGCAACGGCGCGCTCATCGCCGGCTACACGGCGTTCAACTGCGTCCCGCCGACGGCTCCCGGCACGTTCATCGATCCGTCGCGCTACGTGCGCGACTCGCTCGGCAACGTGAAGACGTACACCGGCGTCGGCTTCCCGCTGCTCAGCGTCGAAGCCGCCGGGATCTACGCGGGCTCCGAAGTGCCGCAGATCCGCGCGCGCGGTCTGAACTCGGTGTACCTCGACATCCAGACGTACGGCGGCCTCGCCAAGGCTCCCGACGGCAACCACCTCGATC
>CAZBOK010000416.1:0-4051 GCA_964493525.1 uncultured Phycisphaeraceae bacterium
CAACGGGAAGGATCTCGCCGCGCTGCTCGAGCACGTGAGTCACGACGCGCTCGTGCTGTGGGGTTGGCATCCGGGCGGCGATCGCGCACCGGTGTCCGTGCCGCACGAAGAGTTCGTGCAGAAGTTCAGCGAATGGATCGCGGCCGGCGCTCCCGTGCCGCCCGTCTCCGCTGCGGCGCTTCCCGCTGCCGCTGCTGCGCCGCGCGTTCGCGCTGCGGTGCAGGCCACGCGTTAGACGCGCGCGTCGCGCTCGGGGGAACGCGCTTTGCCATCGCACTCGCATGCGTGCAGAGCTCCGTGCGGAACTCGTTAAGCGCACGCGCTGGTTGCTCTCGCATCCGATGAACTGGAGTACTCGAATGTACAAGTTGCTGTTCCCCGTCCTCGTCGTGGCATCCGCCACGGGTTTCGTTCCGTTCGCCTTCGCGCAGGATCCGAGGCCGGCCAATCCGACGCCGAAGCCGATCCCGCAGGAAGGCAAGCGCTGGCTCGACGGCAAGGAAGTCCCGCGCGACACCGCGGCGGAGTCCGACGCGATCCTCGCGGAGTGGTTGTTCGTGGACAACGCGAAGGAGCTCGCGCTCGCGAAGATCGCGCAGTCGAAGTCCGACAACGGCGAAGTGAAGGCATTCGCCCAGCGGATGATCGACGAGCACACGAAGTTCGCGGCCGACCTGCGCCCGTTCCGCCACGGCGGTGCGATGCGCGGCGAAGGCAACGACGACGGCGGCGCGCGCGACGTCCCGCAGGGTCGCGATGACAACGACAGCCCGACGCGCGGCGGCGACGACGACGAGAAGGGTCGCAACGACGGAACGAAGGACGGCTCCAAGATGGTCGTGAAGATGGGTCATGACGGGATGCATCGCGGCGACGGCGAGGGCATCGACCACTTCGCGTTGCTCCACGACCTCGGCAAGAAGTGCCGCGAGTCCGCGACGACCGCGCTCAACGAGAAGAGCGGCGCCGCCTTCGATCGTTGCTACATCGGCATGCAGATCGCCGATCACCAGGGCGTGCTCGACAAGGTCGACACGTTCCAGAAGTACGCGTCGCCGAAGTTCGCCGCGGTTCTCGCCGACGCGCACACGACGGTCGGGGCGCACCTCGAGCACGCGAAGGATTTGATGAAGACGCTCGAGAAGGATTACGCGACGACGGCCCGCAAGGCGAACTGACGCCTGCGACCGCTCGACGCACGCCCGTCGGCCCTGCATTCGGGGCCGGCGGGCGTCGCCATGTCCGGCCCGCTAGTTCGCGGGCTCGCACGTCGCGCGACGGCGATGCACCGCATGACATCGGCGTGATCGACCGGCTTCACGAGGTGGGCGTCGAACCCGGCCTCGGCGGATCGACGGCGATCGAACTCCTGGCCCCAGCCGGTGATCGCGACCAGTTGGACGCCCGCCCCCACGACTCGGCGCGGATCGCCCGCGCGACTTCGTAACCGTTCAACCGCGGCCGGCGCGTCGAGCGCGTCGGCGATCGGCGCGATCGGCATCCGCACCACGAACTCGCAGCCGCGCCCCAACCCCTCGCTCGTCGTCGCGACCGTGCCGCCGTGCGCCCGCACCAGTCGCTTCACGAGCGTGAGCCCGATGCCGAGGCCGCCCTGCGTCCGTTCGAGCGAGCTGTCGACCTGAACGGCTCGAACACGCGCGCCAGCATCTCGGGGCGGATTCCCATGCCGGAATCCCGGACGCGGATCACGGCCTCGTCGCCGTCGCGCGCCGCCTTGGTGTCGATGCGCCCGCCGCTCTCGCGGTACTTGCACGCATTGTCGAGCACGTTACTGAACACCTCGATGAGCGCGCCGGGTCGGCGATCACCTCGATCGGCTCGCGCGGCAGCGTCGTCGTGAGTGCGTGCCCGACGCGCTCGATCGACGCCGCGCAGACCTCCACCGCGTTCGCCAGCGTGCGCGCGAGGTCGATGCGCGAACGGCGGAGCGCTTCGTTGGCCTCGGTCGACCGGCACATGTACTCGATGGCGTTGCGGATCGGCGCCAGCGGATTGCGCAGCTCGTGCGCGAGCATCGCCAGGAGCTCGCTCTTGCGCCGATCGGCCTCCGATAGCTCCGCCGCATGACGGCGCAGGTCCTCGGACATCCGTCGCTGCTCTTCGAGCGCGGCGCGCACGCGTGTCGCCGTCGCGCAGCGCGTGGTTCGCGAGTGTCGGTCAACAGCGAGAGGACGCTCGTGAACCGCCCGATCACGTCGTGCGTGTGCGAGACCCAGCCGCCGTGTTGGCGCAGCGACCGCATGTTGCGCTACGTCAGCGCGAGGCTCGTCGCGAGCACCAGGCTGCCACGCCGATCGCGACGATCAGCGTCGGAGCCGAGATTCGCTTCATGAGTCGACCGCGGAGGAACGAGCGGCGCCGAGTCTCGCGGAATCGATCACCGCACGTCACGCCGAGCGCACGATCTCTCGAACCCGGACGCCGCGCTCCACGTCGTAGAATCCCGCTGCCTATGTCCCCGAACGATGGTCCGACGACTGCATCCGTCCGCCGCTACCTCGACGCGCTCGGTGGCGACACCCCGGCGGAACCGATCGTGCGCGCGCTCCTCGAACGCTCCGTGCGACGCCTCGAGATGTTGTGCGGCTCGCTGCTGCATCGCGCCTACCCGCGGCTCGCACGTCCGCCGATGAACCTGCACACCGACGACCTGCTTTCCGCGGTCGTCGAGCGGCTGTTGAAGGCGTTGCGCTCCGTGAAGCCGGAGACCGTGCGCCAGTTCTTCGCGCTCGCGAACCAGCACATCCGTTGGGAGCTGAACGATCTGGCGCGCCGTCTCGACGATCGTCCCGCGGAAGTCGAGCTGCCGCCCGGCCTGCATCAATCGGGGCCGCAGGCGTCGCACGAGCGCACCGACCCGGGCCCGTCGCCGCGCCAGCGCCGCATCCTCGCGGCGATCGAGGAACTCCCGGAACCGGCCCGCGAGGTGTTCGACCTCGTGCGGATCCAGGGCCTCACGCACGCGGAGACGGCCGAGGTGGTGGGCGTGTCGACCAAGACGATCCAGCGTCGCCTGCACGAGAGCCTGCTGCTCCTCGCGGATCACCTCGGCGACCTGCGCCCCGCGGACGAGGCCCCTTCGTGAGCGACCCGCGAGTTCAGGAACTGGTGCGTCGCGTGCTCGAGTCGGGCGCGACGCCGGAGGAAATCTGCCGCGACTCGCCCGAGCTCTTGCCGGCCGTGCAGGCGGGATGGCAGCGCGTGCGCGCGCTCGATTCGGAGGTGAAGCGCCTGTTCCCCGCGCCGGAACGCGCGCCGGAGCACGGTCTCCCGCAGCTCGACGGGCACGAAGTGATCTCCGTGCTCGGCCGCGGCGGGATGGGGATCGTCTATCGCGCGCGACACGTCCGGCTGAACCGCATCGTCGCGGTGAAGATGCTGCTGGCCGGCGCGCAGGCGGGCGCGGAGCAGCTCGAACGGTTCCTGCGCGAAGCCGAAGCCGTCGCGCGCCTCGACCATCCGAACGTGGTGCAGATCCACGAGGTCGGCGACCAGGACGGACGGCCGTTCTTCACGATGGAGCTGCTCGACGGCGGCGGCCTCGCGCAGGCGTTCGCGAGCAAGCCGCAGCCGCCGCGCGCCGCCGCATCGTTGGTCGCGACGCTCGCGAACGCGATCCAGGCCGCGCACGAGCGGTCGATCGTGCATCGCGATCTGAAGCCGGCGAACGTGCTGCTCACGGCGAACGGCGTCCCGAAGATCGCCGACTTCGGGCTCGCGCGGCGTCTCGACGGGGAACCGGGCCTCACCGCGTCGAACGCGCCGCTCGGGACGCCGAGCTACATGGCGCCCGAACAGGCGCGCGGCGACTCGCGAGCGATCGGCCCCGGCGTCGACGTGTGGGCGCTCGGCGCGATCCTCTACGAGGCGCTGACCGGCGGCCCGCCGTTCCGCGCGGACACCGTCACCGACACGCTGCAACAGGTCTTGAGCGACGATCCGATTGCGCCGTCGCGCCGCGTGCCCGGCGTGCCGCGCGACCTCGACACGATCTGCATGACGTGCCTGCACAAGGATCCGGAGCGGCGCT
>CAZBOK010000417.1:0-4039 GCA_964493525.1 uncultured Phycisphaeraceae bacterium
TGCGCAGGTCGATGTCGCCCTCTTTCCCTTCGAGCACGTAGCGGTCGTCGGGGTCGATCGAGGTGAGCGTCTTGAAATGCGGGCGGTTCGCCGCGACGTCGGGCGGGTCGCCGTCGACGCTCGTGACCTCCTCGAGCGCCATGTGCGTGCCGCGGCCGCGTCCCGGCCAGCCGAGCCCCTCGATGAACGAGCCCTCGCGCAACGCATACCGCCGCACGGTCTGCACCGGGACGAACGCGTCGTCCGGCGTGTCATCGAAGTCGGCCTTGATCTGCCGCAGGAACCCGAACCCTTCGTTCGCGAGTTCGAGCACACCCGACAGCGACTTCGCCATCGACGGGTCGCGCGGCGGGCCGTTGTTCGACCCCTGCTGGAATCCACCACCACCATGATGCTGCTGATTGTTCTGCTGATTCGGCCCGCCCCGCCAACGTCCGCGGCGACGGCGCCCTCGTCCAGATCTTCCCATGAGTCCTCTACTGTGACCGGATCGGATCCCGCGCGGGCGATCCACTCGGATCGCTCACCACCGTTTCGGTTGGAAGCACCGCGATCGGATCGCGCCTGGAATCAGACGCGTGCCGACGTCGCGGAGCGCGACGGTTTCCGCCGGATGGACAACTGCTCGGACCCCGGACCTCGAGCGTTTCTTCAGGGTGGGTCGGATGCGCCGGTCCGGGTTCGGGGCGATCACCGAGGCTTTCGATCGCAGGATCGACAACCTCTTCGCGGTGGTACCGCACGCGTTTTCGAGCGTGCCTCGCGCGTTTGGTGCGCCCCCTCAGGCGACGGCGGCACGATATGGGGCTCGAAAACGCGAAGCAAACGAAAAGTCGGAATTCGCCGGTTCACCGCTGGCGCTTTCACGAGGACGATGCGCGCGGATCGAGAACCACGGAAACGCATCCCGGAGATCGATCATGTCGACCGCGCTTCTCCTCCTCTCACTCGCCCTCCCCCCCGACGGTTCGTCGACCGCGGAGAAGCCGCTGCCGATCGCGATCGAGATCGTGAACGGCGCCGCGTTGTTCGACGCGCTGAAGGACGGCCCGATCGGCCGCGGGGTGCAGGACCTCCCCGAGTGGAAGGAGCGCATCGCGCGCAAAGATCTGCGCGACCTCCGCACCGGCGTCACGCTCTTCGCGGGGATGCTGCAGCAGCCGGTCGAGGACGCGCTGCGCTCGGTGCTCGGCGGGCGCATCCGCGTCGACGTCGACCTCGCGAAGGAAGGCGAGACGCCGGACTTCGTGGTGACGGTGCGGCAGGAGTCGGGCGAGCGCGCGACGCGGCTCGTGAAGGCGTTCGAGTCGTTCCTCGACATGATCGCGCCGGGCACCGACCCGATCGACTCCGGCGCCGAAGGCGCGGTCGCAACGCGCAACCGCAAGGAGTACCACTCGCGCCTCGGGAGCACGGTGTTCGTCTCGAACCGCCGCGACCTCCTCGAGCGCGCGCTCGCCGCGTTCGACGACGACCACGGCCAGGGCGCGATGACCGACGCCGCGCCGCGCGTGCGGCTCACGGCCGATCTCGCGGAGCTGCGGCAGCGCGGGCTCGCCAAGCCGCTGCCCGAACGCGCGGACAACGCCCTCGGCTCGCTCCTCCTGCACGGCGTCTTCGCCGCGGCGAACCGCGCCGACCACGGCACGATCACGCTCGCGATGAAGGGCGACGCGCCGCAGCTCGAGTTCGCCGTCGACGCGCCGGACGATCGCGCACCGGAGTCCGCGCGCTGGTCGTTCCCGAGCGAAGCGCCGACGCTCGCGGTGCCGGAGCCGCCGGGCACGGTCGCCGTGCTCCGCACGAACCGCGACTTCACGGACTTCTACGCGCACCGCAAGGAGCTCCTGCTGGAGACGCTCGAGAACGACATCGTCCAGTTCGACACGATCATCTCGCTGTTCTTCGGCGGCCGCTCGTTCGGCGAGGAGGTCGTCCCCGCGCTCGGTCACGAGGCGGCGATCGTCGTCACGAACCAGAGCTACTCGGGCTCGCCGCGCGCTCCCGACGTGAAGATCCCGGGCTTCGCGCTGGTCACGCGGCGCGACCCCGCGGTGTTGAAGAAGAACGACCTGCTCACCGCGTTCCAGACCACGATGGGGATCGTGAACGCAGATCGCGCGCAGAAGGGCATGCAGCAGTTCCTGATGTCGAACGAGAAGCGCGGCGGCGTCGACATCGTGTCGGCGCGGTTCATCGCGGAGACGGATGAAGAAGCGAAGGACATCCGCTTCAACGCGGAGCCGTCGGTCGCGGTCACCGATCAACTGTTCATCTTCGGATCGTCCGCGGAGCAGGTGCGCGCGCTGGTCGACGCGCTGCAGGGCGCGCCCGCCCCGCCGCCGGTGAACACCGATCTCACGATTCACGCGGCGCCGCTTCTCGACCTCCTCACCGCCGACTCCGAACCGCTGATCGCGAACCGGATGCTCGAGAAGGGCGAGTCGCGCGCCGAGGCCGAGAGCTTCTACGCGCTCGCGACCCAGCTCCTGAAGCGGATCGACCGCCTGAACTGGACGCTCGATCGAGCGCAGGGGGAAGTGAAGTCGACGATCACGCTGCAGCCGGTCAAGGGCCGCCGGGAGGACGTCTGATGGCGGCGCGCATCGGGAGCGGCGCGCTCGCGGCGTTCTCCGCCGGGAGCGACGGGCCGTTCGACGCGGAGCTCGCGGCCCACCTGCTGCGGCGCGCGGGCTTCGGCGCCGCGCAGGACGAGATCGACGCGGCGCTCGCGCGCGGGTTCGACGCGACGATCGACCGGCTGCTCGACCCGGGCGAGCAGAACGCCGCAGTCCGCGAGCTCGATGCCGCCGCGAAGAGCCTCGCGTCGGGCGACGTCGACGCGATCCAGGCCTGGTGGGTCGCGCGCATGATCCGCACCGACGACCCGCTCCGCGAGAAGCTCGCGCTGTTCTGGCACGGGCACTTCGCGACGTCGAACGACCGCGTGAACGACACGTCGCTGATGTACGGGCAGCTCCGGCTGTTCCTCGACCACGGCCGCGGTCCGTTCGCGAAGCTGCTCGCGCAGGTCGCGGTCGATCCCGCGATGCTCGTGTGGCTCGACGGCGAGAAGAACAAGAAGGCGCACCCGAACGAGAACTTCGCGCGCGAGCTGTTCGAGCTCTTCACTCTCGGCGTCGGCGCCTACACCGAGCACGACATCCAGGAAGCGGCGCGCGCCTTGACCGGATATCGGCGCGCCGGCGGCAGGTTCGAGTTCGTGCCGGCGCGGCACGACGACTCCGAGAAGACGATCTTCGGCAAGACCGGACGGTTCACGCCCGACGACGTCCTCGCGCTCGCGCTCGCGCACGACGCGGCGCCGCGCCACCTCGCGCGCAAGCTCGCGCGCTTCTTCGGCGACCCGGACCCGGACGCGGACATCGTCGCCGCGCTCGCCGCGCGCCTGCGCGAGAGCGAGTTCGACGTCGCCGCCGTGCTGCGCGACCTGTTCCGATCGCGCTGGTTCTGCGCGCCGCAACGACGCGGCGCGCACGTCCTCTTGCCGGTCGAGTTCGTCGTGGCGCCGTTGCGGCTGCTCGCCCGGAGCGGCGCGCGGATCGATGCGAAGGCCGCGTCGCGCGCGATCGGCAAGCTCGGACAGGACCTCTTGCGCCCGCCGAACGTGAAAGGGTGGGACGGCGAACGCGCGTTCCTCCACGCGGGCGCGCTGCTCGGCCGCCTCAACTTCGCCGCGCGCTTCGGCAAGGACGACGCCGACGGCCTCGTGCACGGATGGTCGGACGCGCTCGATCGCGCGTTCCCCGGCCTCGGCCCCACCGCCGACCCGAAGGCGCTCGCCGATCGCGCGCGGCAGTTGGTGCTCGCCCGGCCGCTCGACGCCGCCGCGCAGGACGCCGTCGCCGCCGCGATCACCGACCGCGACGGCGACCGCCGGGCGCGCGCGTTGATGGCGGTCCAGTCGCTTCCCGAAGCATCGCTCGGATGAGGAGCTCCCGATGAGACTCGAACAGACCCGACGTCAGTTCCTCTCCACGCAGGTGACCGGCGCGTTGGCGGCGGCGCTGTTCCCGTC
>CAZBOK010000418.1:0-4035 GCA_964493525.1 uncultured Phycisphaeraceae bacterium
CAACGATCCCGCTCCCGTGCGCGCACCCGCGAACGTGCCCGTGCGCGGGAACGGGCGCGCGTTCGCGTCAGTAAACGCCCAAGTCCTCGCCGCAGACGACTTCGCCGTTCCACTTCGTTTTCACTTCGCTGACGAGATCCCGGGTCCCGGCTCCCCACGTCAGCAGATGCGTCAACACGAGGAGCTTCGGCTGCGCGAGGTTCGCGAGCTCGCCGAGCTCGATCGTCGAGGTGTGGAATTGCTTGTGATACACCTGCCACCCCTCGGGCCGCTTGCTGAACATCGCGTGCGAATAGACCTCGTGCACGAGCACGTCGCAGCCCTTCGCGGCCTCCATCAAGTCCTTGCTCGGCGCCGTGTCGCCGGAGACGACGACGACGCGGTCGGGCGTGTCGAAGCGGTACGCGAACGCGTGCGCGAACGAGCCGTGCGGAACCGGGATCGCCGTGACGCGGACGCGCTCGTCGCGGTACACCTCGCCGCCCGCGTCGATCTCGTGCACGTTCGTGCGGAAGCCGGTCTTGTTCGCGTGCTCGAGTCCGTTCACGCGCATGTCGATGTCGACGGCCCATGCGGATTCGATGTGCTCGCACATCGCTTTCACGCCCGTCGGTCCGACGACGTCGAGCGGCGCGCGCCGCTCGAGCACCCACGGCGTGAAGATCAGGTCGGGAAGGCCGAGCGTGTGATCGCTGTGCAGGTGCGTGATGAACACGCGATGCAGGCGGTACGGCTCGAGCGCCGCGATCCCGCGCGATTCGACGGCGGCGGTCGCGCGGCGCACGACGCCGGGTCCGGCGTCGACGAGGTACGCCTCGTCGTCGACGACCACGGCGAGCGCGGGGCCGGAGCGGTCGGGCTCGGCGTTCGGCGTCCCCGTTCCGAGCAGGACGACTCGCGTCCGGCTCGCCGCCGGCGCGGTCGCCGCGCTCGGCTCGGCGGCGCTCTCCGAGCACGCGGACGCCAGGAGTGCGAGGGACGACGCGAGGACGACGATCGACGGACGCATGCGGCGCGATGCTACCGCGCCGAGTCTCGCGGTCGTCGGCTCGACGCCGTCGCGCCGATCACGGCAGGAACACGCTGAACAGGCCGCCGGTCAACGGGGTGCCGAGCATCCCGCCGAAGCCCTGCAGGTAGAGGTTGTTCCTCCAGTCGGGGTCGGGACCGACGTCCTGCGAGCAGTAGAAGATCGCGGCCGCGCCGGCGTCGGGCAGCGAGCCGGCCACCTCTTCACCGGGCACGCCGATGATCACGTCGGGCAGACCGTTGCCGTCGAAGTCGCCGCTCGACACGCCGTAGCCGAAGTAGTCGTCCGCCTCGGCGTCGTTCAGGACGCCCGGAGAGCCCTGGTGCCAATACTTGCCGCCGGTCGCGGTGAGTCCGGCCGGCGTGCCGTGGAGCAGGACGATCGCGCCCGCATGCGGCGCACCCGCCGTGTTGCCCGGGCTGCCGACCACGAGGTCGTCGTCGCCGTCGCCGTCGAAATCACCCGTCGCGAGCGCGACGCCGAACGCCTCGCCCTCGCTCGCGGTCATCGAGAGTCCGGTCGAGTCCTGGCTCCACTGTTCGAACGTCGCGGGATCGAGGCCGCCCGCGGAGCCGTAGAGGACCGACACCATCCCGGCGCCCTCCGCCGTGCTCGGCGTCTGGGTCGGGTCGCCGATCGCGAGATCCGCCTTTCCGTCCGCGTTGAAGTCGCCGACGGCGAGAACCGTGCCGAAGTTGCTGCGGACGTCGTTCGAGACGAAGTCGGTCCATCGGTAGATGCGGTTCTTCTTCGCCGTGAGCCCGTGCTTCCCGCCGCGCAGCACCTGGATCGCGCCTTGATGCGTCTCGCCGAGGCCGCCGGCCTTCGTCGTCTCGCCCGCGACGCCGATCGCGAGGTCGGGGAAGCCGTCGCCGTCGAAGTCGCCGGCCGCGAGATCGGCGCTGAACACGTCGTCCGTCTCGGCGTGATCCTTCACGCCGCGGGATTCCTGCGTCCAGAACTGGTTGCGCGCCGCCGCGAGTCCGTGCTTCGAGCCGTAGAGCACGGCGACCGCGCCGGCGTCGACCTTGCCCTTCACCGTCTCGCGCAGGCCGATCGCGAGATCGTCGCGCCCGTCGGCGTCGAAGTCGGCGGCGACGAGCTTGTATCCGAAGAGATCGCTCGAGACGCCGGACTCCTTGTCGATCGAGTCGACCTTGTCGCGGATGCCGGGGACGTTCTGGTGCCAGGTCTGCAGGTTGCCGAGCCCGTTCGCGCCGCCGTACAGGACGAACACGACTCCCGCGCCGCGCGTCTTCGCGACCGCGCGACCCGGCGCGCTGAACGCGAGGTCGTCGAACCCGTCGCCGTCGAAGTCGCCGATCGCGCTCGCCACGCCGAGGAGTTCGTCGGTGTCGACGTGCGCGAGCCCGAGCGACGCCGCGTCCCACAGCTCCTGGTGCGCGGTTCCCGCGCCGAAGCCGACGACGCCGTACATCACCTGAACCGCGCCGGCGCGATCGTGGCCGGCCGCGGCGGCGAACGGGTTCCCGATCACCACGTCGTCGGCGCCGTCGCCGTCGAAGTCGCCGCACTTGCCGGCGGAGGCCACGGGAGCGACGACGAGCGTGAGAGCGAACCAGAGGGACGAGACGAAGCGCGACATGGCGGACCTCCCGGGCGTGCGGATCAGGGCGACCTCGAGAAACGAGGTTCCTGAATCCGGCGCCGCGGCGGAGCGTCTCGCGGAATCCGTGCGGGTTCGCTTCGGTTCGGTCAGGCGCCGGCGCGCACGGAGAACAGGATCTCTGCGAACCAGCCGCGCGGGTCGGTCCAGACCCGCTCCGCCGCGAGGCCCGCGCGTTCGGCGAGCCGCGTGAACTCGGCGAGCCGCCACTTGTAGGAATTCTCGGTGTGGATCGATTCGCCGGCCGCGAAGTGGATCGGCGCGCCGGCGACGCGCACCGTGTGAGCGATCGTCGCGACCAGGTGCATCTCGATCCGCGAGCGCTCCGCGTCGAAGGCGACGCGATGCTCGAACAGCGCGGGGATAAACGTCGCGCCGAGCGCGCGATTCACGTGCACCAGGACGTTCTTGTTGAACGCCGCCGTGACGCCCTCGGCGTCGTCGTACGCCGGGATCAGGATCGCCGGGTCCTTGGCGAGATCGACGCCGATCAGAGCGCCGCCGCGCGCTCCGACCAGTCCGACGACGCTGCTCAGGAACGACTCGACGGCCGGCGGCTCGAAGTTGCCGATCGTCGAACCCGGGAAGAACACGATGCGCCGGCGATGCGGCGCGGCCGACCAGTCGAGCTCGATCGACCGCGTGTAGTCGGCGCACACCGCCTGGATCGGGAGCGACGGGAAGGTGCGCGCCAGCTCGCGCGTCGAGTCGATCAGCGCCTGCCGCGCGATGTCGATCGCGACGTAACCGGCCGGACCGTGGAGCGCGTCGAGCAGGAGCCGCGTCTTCACGCCGCTGCCGCTGCCGAACTCGATCAAGAGCGCGTCCTCGCCGATCGCGTCCGCCATCTCGGCGATCGAACGCTCGAAGATCTCGATCTCGGTGCGCGTCGGGTAATACTCGGGCAGCTCGCAGATGCGGTCGAACAGGGCCGAGCCGACGGCGTCGTAGAACAGCTTGCACGGCAGCGTCTTCCGCGGCGCGCGCAGTCCCGCGATCACTTCGTCCTGCAACCGCTCGGTGGTCGGCGCGTGGTCGACGACGCGCACATCGCGCAGCGTCATCGGGGCGCGTCCGCGGCGAGACGGATGCCGGTGAACTGCCAGCGCGCGGTCGACGGGAAGAAGTTGCGGTAGCTCGCGCGCACCGACGCGCGCGGCGTGACGCACGAGCCGCCGCGCAGCACGGTCTGGTTCACCATGAACTTGCCGTTGTATTCGCCGATCGCGCCGTCGCCCGCGCGGAAGCCGGGGTACGGCGAGTACGCGCTCCGCGTCCACTCCCAGACGTCGCCGAAGAGCTGCGCGATCGCACCGCCGTCGGAGCGGGCCGGCGCGGGGCGCAGGAGATCCGACTCGAGGAAGTTGCCGGCGACCGG
>CAZBOK010000419.1:0-4024 GCA_964493525.1 uncultured Phycisphaeraceae bacterium
CGCCGAGCGTGACCGCGAGCATCACGCGCAGAGCGGCGTCGGTGCGCGCGTCGACCGGCGCGTCGCCGCGCGCGAGCGCCGCGGCGAACGTGACGCGCTGCACCGGATCGCCCGCGAGGATCGACGCGATCGAATCGGGCAGCTCGATCGGCGCGCCGTCCTTGCGCGACCGCGGGAAATCCGGCGACGTCCCCGTCCATCGCGCGAGGCCGCGCGCGGCCCAGACGACGTCGCGGTCGAGATGGCACAGCGTGCACGCGTTCGGGCGGCCGGCTTCGGCGTCGCGCCGCGCGCTCGGGATCTCGATGCGATGGCTGCGGTGCACGTCGAGCACGCCGTAGACGATGCGCGGCATGTGGCACTCGACGCAGCGCGAGCCCGGCCCGTCGGCGCGGTGCTTCGTGTGCGCGGCGAGGTCGCGCGCGAGCTCGGCGTGGCACTGCGTGCACATCGCGTTGCCGCGCATCCCCTCCTTCACCTGGCCGCGCACGTCGCCGCCGTCCGGCGCGTGCATCGAATGGCAGTCGGTGCACGTCATCGGTCCGCGCAGCGAACACCCGGACGCGCGCATGCCCTGGTACTCGTACGCGGTGAGGCGCGGCGTCCCGTCGGACCAGAAGCGCGCGCGGAAGAGGTCCGCATCGGCGGCGGCCCGCGCGCCCGGCACCGGCGTGTCGATCTCGATCGGAGTCACGTGATCGGCGAGGCGCGCGCCGGCGCGGAACGTCGGGCCGGACGTGATCCACGCCGCGGCACGATCGATCGGATTCGGCACGCGCTGCCCGTGGCACTGGCCGCACACCGACGCCGACCGCTCGGGATCGAGCCGCGGCGGATCGACGATCGCGAGGTCGTCGCGCGCTCCGTGACTCGCCGCGATCCGCGCGCGCGGGTCGCGCATGCGCGCCGCGTGCTCGGCCCCGGGCCCGTGACACGACTCGCACGCGATGCCGAGGTCGCCGACGCCCGAATCGAATGCGCCCGCGATCGCCGCGCCGCCGCTCGCGTCGGCCGCGCGCGGCTGCGGCCCGGTGTTGTGGCAGAAGATGCAGTTCGCGTTCCACGTCGTGCGATGCAGGTCGAAGTCGTCCGAGTCGGGCTCGAGGAACACGGCGTCGAGATGGAGCCAGCGCTTCGTCTCGACGTGCCAGAGGATCGGCAGGCGGACGAGCGCGGCGCCGTCGCCGCGCGGCTCGCGTTCGAAGTACTGCTGGTAGCGGCGCGACCCGACCGCGAGCGCGACCTCCGCGGTTCGCCGCCCGCCGTCGCGTGTCGGGACATCGATGAAGAACCGCCCGTCGCGCGTGAACGGGCGCGCGGACTTCCCGGCCCACGCGACGTCCGACCCGTCGAACGCGCCGAGCACGGTCGTCGCGCTCGCGCGCTGCGTCATCGTCGAGTGGAACGTGCGCGCCCACGAGTCGAAGTGGTCGGCGTGGCACGCGCGGCATTCGTTCGAGCCGACGAACCCGTCCTCGCGGCGGATCAGCGGGCGCGCGTTCTCGATCCGCACGGGATCGGGGCCGAAGCTCAGCGCGAGGCCGACGGCGAGCGGCGCGGCGAGGAGGAGAGCGCCGATTCGGAGCACGCGCGGACTCCACGGCCACGGAAGGACGCGGCCCATTGTGCCGACCGGCGGTCGCGATCGTTCACCCGTTCGAGATGGCGCCGACCGCGTCGACGCCGTCGGTCGCGGCGGCGGCAGGACACGGCGCATCCTCCGCGATCTCGCCCATCGCGATGCGCGCGACGTGCGCGTGCGCTTCGGCGTCCGGCCGGGCCAGGAGAACCTCGAGCGCGTCGCCTTCGACCTTCGTCGAGAACCGCGTCTGCAGCAGCGGGTGCGCGAACTCGGGGGAGCGGTATTCCGATTCCGGGAGCTCGCGATATCGGCAGAAGAACTCGAGGTGCCAGGTGAGGAAGTCGCGCACGCGCGTGGTGCCGTGCTCGTCGTCGCCGAAGTGCTCGCGCGCGAGCGCGACGTAGCGGCGCAGGAGATCGAGCCGCTCGCGCGCCGTCTTGTGGATCGTCCGCTTCTCCTTCGCCTCCTGGAACACCCACGGCTTCACGAGCGCGCCGCGCGCGAGCATCACGGAGTCGCAGCCGGCGCGCGCCCATTTCTCCGCGATCTCCCAGTGCGTGAGGAGGTCGCCGTTGCCGATCACGGGGATCTTCACCGCCTCCTTCACGGCGCGCACCAGCTCCCAGTCCGCGGCCTTCGCGTAGCGCTGCTCGCGCGTGCGCGCGTCGATGCCGAGCGCGTCGGCGCCTTCCGACTCGGCGATGCGCGCGACCTCGAGGAAGTTCTGCTCGGCCGCGTTCCAGCCGGTGCGGATCTTCACCGTGATCGGGATCTTCACCGCGGCCTTCATCGCGGCGACCAGGCGGCCGATCTTGCGCGGCTTCTGCAGGAGCGCGGCGCCGAGTCCTTTGCGCGTGAACGCGTCGATCGGGCAGCCGCAGTTGAGGTCGATGAAGTCGGAGCCGAGCGCCTCGGCGGCGCGCGCGGCTTCGGCGAGCGTCTCGGCGTCGCGATCGGCGAGCTGCGCGCCGAACGGATGGTCGAGCGGGTGCGCGCGCAACAGCGCCATCTCGCCGCGCTTCCTCTGCGTGACCTTGAGGGCGATCGCCATCTCGCCGACGGTGACGTCGCAGCCGAGCTCGCGACACAGGCGGCGGAACGGGGTGTTCGACCCCTTCGTCATCGGGGCGAGCACGAGCTTTCCCGCGAAGATCGCGCGGGCGCGTTCGGTCGTCGCGCTGGCGCCGCCGGCCGCGCCGGACTCGTCCGTCACTTCTTCCGCTTCGCTTCGGCGCCCGGCAGCGGCGGCACGCGCGCGGTGATCACCGGGTTCTGCTTCGCGCCGGCCGCGTTCGTCTCCGCGAAGTCGGCCCACTGCGCGGGCAGATCGACGTCGGCGTAGATCGCCTCGACGGGGCAGACCGGGACGCACGCGGTGCAGTCGATGCACGTGTCGGGGTTGATCACCACGCGATCGGCGAGCACGTGGAAGCACTCGACCGGGCAGACCTCGACGCAGTCGGTGAAGCGGCAGCCGACGCAGGGTTCGCAGACGACGTGAGTCATGGGCGGAGAGTGTAGGAGCGGCGCGTCTCGAGTGGACTCGAGAGTTGGGAGGAGCACGACAGCGTTGTGACTTCTCGCCTGTGAAGGGGCCGGTTACCGTCCTCGGGTCAATGCGAAGTCCGGTGAAGCTGGGAACGGAAACGGGAGAAACAACGTGAGTCCACTACCTTGGATCGTCAGCGCGTTCTGCGCCGTGGCGTCGTCTCCTGCGCTTGCCTCAGGCGGCGGCGCTGCGATGGTCCAGAATCGCATTGCGATCGAACAGAGTCTCGCGGTGTCCGAGTACCAAGCGTCGGCGAACGCGGCGGGCGTCCTGCAGGCGCCGAACCGCGCGCACGACCTGCTCGTCACCTTCGGCGCCGAAGGAATCGATGTTGCGCCACGGACCCGGAGCGGCCGATCGTTCGAGTGGGGACTTCGCTTGACGCGCGTCAGTCGGTGCGGCGTCGAAGCGATATCGCCACCGTCGACCCTCCCGATCAGGATCGACGACCGCGTCCTCTACCGCCGTGAAGAGATCGACGAATGGTATGTGAACGATTCGAACGGACTCGAGCAGGGCTTCACGTTCGCACGCCGACCCGAAGGAGACGGCGACCTGACGCTCGAACTTGCGGTGATCGGATCGCTTTCGCCAATCGAACGCGACGGCGGGATCGACTTCGTCGACGATGCTGGCGCGCAGCAGCTGCGTTACGACCACTTGTCCGTCGTTGACTCCGACGGTCGCGCGATCGTGGCCGCGTTTGCGGTTGTCGATCGCGGAGTTCGCGTCATCGTCGATGATCGCGGCGCGCACTATCCATTGACGATCGATCCGTTGACGACGAGTGCGGTGTGGATCGGAACGAATACTCAGCCGAGCGCGGCGTTCGGGGCTTGCGTTGCGACTGCCGGTGACGTCAACGCGGACGGCTTCTCCGACGTCCTGATCGG
>CAZBOK010000420.1:0-4021 GCA_964493525.1 uncultured Phycisphaeraceae bacterium
GTCGTCGTGCGCGGCGCCGCAGCGGCCCACGTCGACCCGCCGACCGCCGCCGCGTGGATGCATGCGTTCGACGCCGATCTCGTGCGGGCGGTCGCGAACGCCGCCGACCTCGTGCCGCTCGCCCCGCCGGCGCGCGCGGACGACGATCAAGACGACGACGTCGCGGCGGATCGGGTGCTGATCGAAGCGAACGCGGAGACGGTGCAGCGCGCGCAGTTCGACGCGGCGGCGCCGATCGCGCGGTTCAAGGCGGAGCTGCGCGGCACGCTCGAGCGCCGCGCCGAGCGGTTCAGCGAATGGTTCGACACGCTCGGGATCACCGCCATCGTCGCGGTGGTCGTCGCGCTGTTGTGGCGGCGTCGCGGACCTTCGGAGCGCCCGGACGCGGGAAGCCCCGCGCCGGAATGACCGCCGCAATTCCCCATTCGTGCGCTAGATTTCCGCGCTTGAACCGCGCGGTCGCGTCCCTGTTGTCGTCACGCTGCAACCGGCGCCCCGGACCGCGCATCGAGGATCCCGAATGATCGAGTCGAAACCCCCCTCCGAGAACTCCAAGTCGGAGAGCGCGAAGCCGGGCGTCCCCGGCGGCGACGGCCGTCGCCCGGATCCGAAGGTGCGCTCGTACGCGCTCCTCGATCGGGACACGATGTCGCTGTACATGAACTTCTACAAGCACACCTACGGCAAGAGCGTGCTCGACCGGAAGGTGAAGGAGTTCGTGGCGATCGCCGCGTCGCTGACGTCCGGCTGCAAGAACTGCCTCGAGGGACATCTCCGCAAGGCGGTCGCGCACGGCGCGACGCGCACGGAGATCTCGGAGGTCCTCGCGATCACTCTCGGCGTCAACGCCGCGACGATCGTCGACCGCTCCGACATCGCGGCCGCGAACCTCGGGCTCGATCCCGACACCTGGACCGTCAAGGACGAAGAGACTCACTGATCGGGCGACCCCCGCGCGGAAGTGCGCCCGCCCTCGTCGCGGCGCGCCGCGCGGACGAGCCGTCCGATCGCGTCGAACCTGTACCGAACCGATGCAAGGAGGAACCATGTCTTCGAAGCGCAGTGCATTCGTGTTGGGAGTGATCGCGGTCCTGTCGACGAGCGCGTTGTTCGCGTTCCAGAGCGGCGGCCGCGGCGGCGGCGAGCGTGCGGCCTCGACCACGCTGACCGTCGGCGAGAAGGAGCAGATCGCGCTGACCTACAACACGCTGAAGCTCGGCAAGAACACGCTCGATCGCATGAAGGGCAGCGAGCAGATGCGCGCCGGCTGGGCCGCGCGGCTCCCGCAGCTTCTCGAAGGGACGCTGAAGAACGACGTCGAGCTGAAGTGCGGCGAGACGGCGATCCCCGCCGGTTCGCACGGCGTCTCGTTCGCGATGACGGCCGAGGGCGGTTGGGAGTTCTTGCTGAAGGACGGCGAGAAGGAGACGAAGCTCCCGTTGACCGCGGCCGCGAGCGCCGTCGAGTACGGCTTCATGAACATGAACATCGTGTCGACCGGCGCGGACTCGATCCGCTTCCAGTTCGGCTACGGGATGATCAGCGCGTCGCTCGACGCGACGATCGCCGCGCCCGCGGAGAAGTGACGGGGCGACACGAGGGGAGGAACGGGGTGCTGTCGCGCCGCGCCGTCAGATCGGCGCGATCTCGAAGCGCGGCAGCACCTCGTTCAGCGTCGCGATCCGCTCCGCATCGCGCGTCCCGGCCGTGACCGCGCGATCGAGCAGGAGCGCCGACATTCCGGCGCTGCGCGCGCCGTCGCGGTCGTTCGTCGGATCGTCGCCGACGTGCAGGCAGCGTTCGGGCGCCACGCCGAGGAGCGCCGCCGCGCGCCGGAAGATCGCCGCGTCCGGCTTCTCGATCTTCACCAGCGCCGACGCGACGATCGCGTCGAAGTCGCGCTCGAGCCCGTGCAGCGCGAGGATCACGGGAAGGCGCGGTCCCCAGTTCGACACGACGGCGAGCGGCACTGCGGCGCCTTTCAGGCGCTTGATCACGGCGCGCACCTCGGGGAACGGACGGAACGTGTCCTTGCGCGAAAACGTCGCGAGCAGCTCGTCGGCCAGCGCGTCGAGCGCTCCCGGCGCCGCGATCGGCCCGGCGCCGACACGCGCGAACACCGACTCGATGAACGCGCGGAACCACCGCTCCGTGTAACGGAACTGCCCGTCGATCGTGCGCGGCAGCTCCGCGTGCGCCGCGCGCATCGCGTCCCGCATCCGATCCGCCTCGACCTCGATGCCGCGGGCGCGCGCGGCGGCGGCGTAGATCGCGTGGCGCGGCGGCGTCTCCTCGAAGAGGGTCCCGTTGAAGTCGAGGAGCAGAGCGGCGGGGCGGGCGGTCGGCATCGCCGGCCATCATGCCAACGTCGCGGTGCGCGCCCGCGTAGACTGCGCGCCCCTTTTTCCCGTGCGACGGACGGACCCATGCCGATCGACGTGCAGCAGATCAAGGACCGCGTGGCGGCGCAGTCGGAGACGATGCATCGCATCCGCACCGAGGTGGGGAAGGCGATCGTGGGGCAGGACCAGATGGTCTCGCGCCTCCTGCTCGCGCTCCTCACCGGCGGCCACGTCCTGCTCGAGGGCGTGCCGGGCCTCGCGAAGACGCTCACCATCAAGACGCTCGCGGCCGCGCTCGACCTCGGCTTCAAACGCATCCAGTTCACGCCGGACCTCCTGCCCGCGGACCTGATCGGCACGCTGATCTTCAACCCGCGCGAGGGGACGTTCACCACGCGCAAGGGGCCGGTGTTCACGACGTTCCTGCTCGCCGACGAAGTGAACCGCGCGCCGTCGAAGGTGCAGTCGGCGCTGCTCGAAGCGATGCAGGAGCGCCAGGTCACGATCGGCGACGCGACGTTCGAGCTCGACCCGCTCTTCCTCTGCATGGCGACGCAGAACCCGATCGAGCAGGAGGGCACCTACCCGCTGCCCGAGGCGCAGGTCGATCGGTTCATGTTGAAGGTGCGCGTCGACTACCCCGAGCCGAAGGACGAGCGGCGCGTCGTCGACCTCGCCGTCACGGGCGCGTCGCCGACGGTGCGCCCGGTCGCGACGCGCGCCGACGTGCTTGCGATGCGCGAAGTGGTCTCGATGATCTACCTCGACGACAAGGTGAAGGACTACCTGCTCGCGATCGTCGCCGCGACGCGCCACCCGGAGCGCCACAAGCTCGAGTCGCTGCGCCCGCTGATCCAGTTCGGCGCGTCGCCGCGCGCGTCGATCTGCCTCGCGCTCGCGTCGCGCGCGCTCGCGTTCGTGAACGGTCGCGGGTACGTGACGCCGCAGGACGTGAAGGACGTCGCGCACGACGTGCTCCGTCATCGCGTGATCCTCTCCTATGAAGCCGAGGCGGAAGAGGTGAGCGCCGAGCAGGTGATCGACCGCATCCTCGGCGAAGTCCCCGTGCCCTGATCGCCGTGACCGAGCTCTCCGTCGCCGAAATCGTCGCGAAGGTGCGCCGCATCCGGATCGCCGCGAGCCGCGCGGTGAACGATCTGTTCGCGGGCGAATACCACTCGGTGTTCCGCGGCCGCGGGATGGAGTTCGACGAGGTCCGCGAGTACCAGCCCGGCGACGAGGTGCGGACGATCGACTGGAACGTGACGGCGCGCGCGGGACAACCGTTCGTGAAGCGGTTCCGCGAGGAACGCGAGCTGACCGTGGTGTTCGTCGTCGACGTGTCGGCGTCCGGCGCGTTCGGCACGGTGCGGTCGAGCAAGCTCGAGATGCTGATCGAGGTCGCCGCGCTGCTGATGTTCTCGGCGCTCAAGAACCACGACAAGGTCGGGCTGCTCCTGTTCTGCGACGACACCGTGAAGTACCTGCCGCCGCGCAAGGGCACGGGCAACGTGCTGCGCTTCCTGCGCGAGCTGGTCGCGGCGCGTCCGATCCGCAAACCGGCGGACCCGGTGCACGCGCTCGAATTCCTCGGGCGCGTCCTGCGGCGGCGCGCGGTGGTCTTCCTGCTGTCCGACTTCGAGTGGAGCGCGGTCGCGGAGTAGGAGCTGAAACGGACC
>CAZBOK010000421.1:0-4008 GCA_964493525.1 uncultured Phycisphaeraceae bacterium
ATCGCCGACGCGCTCACGCACGTCGGGCAGATCTCGCTGCTGCGGCGCCTCGCGAACGCTCCGGTGCGCGGGGAGAACTACTTCGTCGCGGAGATCCGCGCCGGACGCGTCGGCAAGGACCAACCGCCGCCGGTGTTCGAGTTCGACTGAGCGGTGACCGACGCGCGCTGGCGATCGGACCGCGTGATCCTGCGGCGCTTCACGGAGAGCGACGCCCCGCTGCTCTTCGCGCTCGACAGCGACCCGGAAGTGGTGCGCTTCGTCGGGCAGTTGCCACCGACGTCGATCGAGCCGTACCGCGCGGCGATCTGCGATCGCTTCCTCCCCGCGTACGCGCGCGCTCCCGACCTCGGAGTGTTCGCGGCGATCGAGCGCGCGAGCGACCGCTTCATCGGCTGGTTCCATCTCCGCCCGGCGCTCGAGTACGCGTTCGCCGCTGCGGCCGGTTATCGCGCCGGAGACCTCGACCTCGGTTTCCGATTGGTGCGCTCGGCGTGGGGGCGCGGGTATGCGACGGAGATGAGCCGCGTGCTCGTCGCGCGTGCGCTCGGCGAGCTCCGCGCCCCGCGCGTGGTCGCGTGCGCGCTGACCGCAAACGCCGCGTCGATCCGCGTGCTCGAGAAGGTCGGGCTCGCGCGCACGGCGGAAGTCCGCTTGCCGGGCTTCGATTCGCCGGCGATCGTGCTCGCCACCAGAGGAGCGCAGCCATGACCACGCGCGTCGACGAGATCGCCGACGGGATCTTCCGGATCAGCACGCCGGTCCCGCCGAGCCCGCAGTTCTCGGGCTTCAGCTTCAACCAGTACCTCCTCGTCGACGACGACCCGCTCCTGTTCCACACCGGCTCGCGCCGACTGTTCGACGCCGTCCGCGGCGCCATCGGCCGCGTGATGAAGATCGAGCGCCTGCGCTACGTGTCGTTCTCCCACCACGAGCAGGACGAGGACGGCTCGCTGAGCGAGCTGCTCGCCGCCGCGCCGCGCGCGCAGCCGGTGTGCGGCGCGATCTGCGCGATGATCAACGCCGACGGGATGGACCGCGCGCCGCGCGTGCTCGCCGATCGCGAGGCGCTCGCGCTCGGCCGGCGCGTCGTGCGGTGGATCGACACTCCGCACGTCCCGCACGGTTGGGAGTCGGGGCTCTTGTTCGAGGAGACGACGCGCGCGCTGTTCTGCGGCGATCTCTTCGCGCAGCCCGGCACCGGCGACGTCGCGGTCACCGAGGCCGACGTGCTCGGCCCGAGCGAAGCGATGCGCCGCGGCATGGACTACTACTCGCACGGCCCGCACCTCGGAGCGACGCTCGCGAAGCTGGCGGCGCTCTCGCCGCGCCTCCTCGCGTGCATGCACGGCAGCGCGTGGCGCGGCGACGGCGCGCGGCTGCTCAACGAGCTGGCGCGAACGATCGGCCCCGTGAGCTGAAGCGCGCGCGGATCACGTCGCCGCGGTAGGCGAAGATGCGTCGCAACGCGGGCGCGATCACGAACGGGTGCACCAGTCGCCCGAGGATGCCGAGCGGCGGCGCGTACAGCACGCGATCCTCCATGATCGTGCGGTCGCCGTCGGCGCGGAACGAGTGCTCGTGCCACCAGAACCGGTAAGGGCCGCGCTCCTGCACGTCGACGAAGCGGCGTCCGGGCTCGAAGCGCGTGATGCGCGTGCGCCAGCGGATCGGCGCCGGGCCGATGCGGAGCGTGTAGTCGATGCGCGCGTCGTCCTGCATCGGGGGAATCTCGCCGACGATCCGGAACCGCACCGGGGCCGGCGTGATGAGGCCGAGGTTGCGCGCGCTCGAGAAGAACTCGAATGCCTCGGCGAGCGGCGCGTCGAGCACGGTGCGCGCGCGCAGTTCGTGCGTGGGCCGGCCGCGCCGGACGAACTCGTCCGCGTCGTCCGAAGCAGAGGTCGCGCGGCCGATCGTGACGTCCGGCGCATCGACGATGTCCGCGAGCGCGGCGTCGATCGTCGGGAACTCGAACGAGAACCCGAGGGATTCGAGTCGGCGCGGCGTCGCACGTTGACTCGCGAGCAACGCGGACGCCGCCGCGCCGAACGCGGCGCGCAACGCGAACGCGGGAACGCGCACCACGGCCGGCCGCCCGAGCGCCGCGCCGAGAGCGCGCGCGAAGTCGTTCGACGTCACCGGAGCCGGCGCCACGCCGTTCAACGGCCCGTGGATGCGGCCGTCCTCGATCGCCGCCACGATCGCGCGCACGAGGTCGTGCTGGTGGATCCACGGCACGAATTGGCGGCCGTCGCCGAGCGGCCCGCCGACGGCGAACCGGAACGGCGGCAGCATCCGCGCGAGCGCTCCGCCCTCGCGGCCGAGCACGATTCCGGTGCGCAGCAACACGACGCGCGCGCCGAGGCGCTCCGCCGCGTGCGCCGCGTTCTCCCACGCGACGCACACCGAAGCGAGGAAGTCGTCGCCGGGCGGCGATTCCTCGTCGAGCAGGGTGTCGCCGCGATCGCCGTAGAAACCGACGGCGCTCCCCGAGACGAGCACGCGCGGACGGTTCGCGCACTGCGCGATGGCGCGGACCAGGCGCGCCGTGAAGTCGACGCGGCTCGATCGGATCGCGGCGCGCCGCGATTCCGTCCAGCGCGCGCCGATCACCGGCTCTCCGGCGAGGTTCACGATCGCGTCGCAACGCTCGAGCTGCGCGACCAGCGCGCGATCGTCGTCGGTGATCGCGAACACCTCGGGCTCCGCTCCGAGCAGGTCGCGCGCGCGCGCCGCGGAACGCACCGCGGCGACGACGCGATGGCCACGTCCGACCAGCGCCGGGATGACCGCGCGGCCGATGAAACCCGTCGCACCGGTGACGAGGACGCGCACGATCAGCTCCGATCCCGCCGCTTCGGCGGCCACGGGACGAGGGCGCTCGTCCGCTCGACGTACTCGCGGTACCCGGGCCTCCGCTCGGCGATCGTCTTCTCGAGCAGCGGCACGCCCGACACCTTGACGAGCAGCATCGTGATCGTGAGCGGCCCGACGAGCGACCAGAACGCGCCCGCCGCGGCCGCCACCGCGCCGATGCCCCACCAGACGAGCATCTCACCGAAGTAGTTCGGATGGCGCGACCATGCCCACAGGCCGCGGTCCATCACCGACCGCGCGTGAGCCGGGTCGCGCTTCCAGCGGAGGAGCTGCGCGTCGGCGACTGCCTCGATCGCGAAACCAATGCTGAACGTCGCGACGCCGATCGCGTCGAGCGCGTGCCAGGGGGACGCCGGCGAGAGCTGCACCGCCTGCACCGGCAGGCTGATCGTCCACAAGAGGACGGCCTGCAGCAGAAACACTGTGACGAGGCTCACCAGCGGGAACCGCGCGCCGTGATGTTCCCGCATCGCGCGGTAGCGGCGATCCTCCCCGTGGCCGAGGTTGCGGATCGCGAGGAACGCGGCGAGACGCACGCCCCAGAGCGTGGTGAGCGAGCAGACGAGAACGCGGCGCGGCGCGTCACCGGGAGCGAGCAGGAACGCGGTCCACGCGACGATCACGAACCCGACGCCCCAGAACACGTCCGCGATGCTCGCGTCCCGGACCACGAGGCTCACGATCCACAGCAGCACCATCGCGCCTGCCGTGATCGCCAGTGTCGCCGAGAGGAGCTCAGTCACGCGCGGCCCCGCAGAAGTTGGACGCTCGAGGCGAGGATGAACGCGAGCCACGCCGGTCCCGCGACGACGAGAAGACGCGCGGCGGTGTCCGACGTGATCTGCATCGACACCGGCGCCGTCACGATCGCCGCGACGATGGCAAGAACGGCGAGCGCCCGACCGCCCCGTCCTTCGCGGGCCCGCGCGAAGAACGCGACCGCAAACGCGACGAGTCCGGCGGCGAGCAGCAGGTTGAACAAAGCATCGAGCGCGAGCGACGCGCCGAGGAGCGCCGCGGCGACCGCGCGATCGCCCGATCCGACGTGATGGACGAGGACGATCGGCGAGAGCGTGCCGGCCGCGTTGAGGAGCGCGCCCCCCGCGATCGCCGCGCCGCCGAACCGGG
>CAZBOK010000422.1:0-3985 GCA_964493525.1 uncultured Phycisphaeraceae bacterium
GCACCTCGACGGCTGGACGTGGGAGCGGATGGCGGTCGTCGAGCCGCTCGCTCTCTGCATTTCGCCTCCCGACATCGGTCGGCGTCGCCGCTTCGGGTTCGGCGGCGGCGGCGGTCGCTTCGGCGGCGCTCCGGGCGGCGACAACAACGCCGAGCAGGATCGCCGCACGCAGGAGCTGCTCGACGCGTTCGCGTCGGCGCGCGCGTGGGACAAGGCCGCGAAGGATGCCGCGGAGCACGGCGGCGAACCGCCGCCCGTCGATCCGCGCATCGCGGCGCTCGTGCCGTACGCGCGCGGCGAACGCCCCGTGGTGTTCGACGCCGACACGCAGGGCGCGATCGAGAAGACGATCGACCTGGCGCAGAAGCTCGGCGTGCGGCCGATCATCTCGGGCGGTCAGGAAGCGTGGAAGGTCGCGGGCGCGCTGAAGGCCGCCGACATCCCCGTCTTCGTCGGCCCGGTGCTGTCGCTTCCGCCGCAGCGCCACGACCCGTACGACGCCTCGTACGCGAACGCGGCAGTGCTCTTCAAGGCCGGCGTGCGCTTCGCGTTCCAGACCGGCGATTCCTCGAACGTCCGCAACCTCCCGTATTGCGCCGGCATGGCCGCGGCCTACGGGCTGCCCCGCGACGAAGCGCTCAAGGCGGTGACGCTGTATCCGGCGCGCATCCTCGGCGTCGACGACGCGCTCGGATCGATCCGCGCCGGCGCGTTCGCCGACCTCGTCGTGACGGACGGCGACCTGCTCGAAGCGCGCACCAACGTGAAGCGCGTGTTCATCGCGGGCCGCGACGTGTCGACCGACTCGAAGCACACCGAGCTGTGGCAGCGATACCTGAAGCGCCTCGCGCCCGAGCCGGTCGTTGGAGCGGGAGCGTCGGGCGCGTCGGGTGCCACCGGTTCCGCAGGCTCGGCCAGCTCCGAGAGCGGAGGGCGCTGAGCGCGCGGCCCGTTCGCGATGGCGCGCATCGACGCCGGCGGCCGGAAGGTCCGGCTGACCTACTGCACGAACGTCCATCCCGGCGAGACGCTCGCCGAGGTTCGCGCGCAACTCGATCGCCACGCGGTCCCGCTCCGCGCGCGCGCGTTCCCCGACCGCGAGATGGGCATCGGACTGTGGCTCGCGGCGCCGGCGACCGCCGAGCTTGCGCGCGATCGCGGCCGCATCGCGGAGTTCGCCGAGTTCCTGCGCGCACGCGGACTGTTCGTCTTCACGCTGAACGCGTTCCCGATCGGCGGCTTCCACGCCGCGCGCGTGAAGGAGCGCGTGTTCGTGCCGAGCTGGGCCGATCCCGCGCGCCTCGCCTACACGCTCGACTGCGCGACGGTGCTCGCCGCGCTGCTCGACGACGGCGGCGCCGGCTCGATCAGCACCGTGCCGCTCGGGATGACGGCCGCCGGTTTCGGCGCCGCCGACCGCGTGCTCGCGATCGAGAACCTCTCGCGCGCGGCGGAGCGCATCGCGCGGATCGCGGGCGAGACCGGTCGATCGATCGTGCTCGCGCTCGAGCCCGAACCGGGAGCGGTGCTCGACACGATCGCGAGCGCCGTCGACTTCGTCGCGGGAGAGCTGCATCCGTCGCTCGACGCGCCGGCCCGCCGCGCGATCGGCGTCTGCCTCGACGCGTGCCACGAAGCGGTGATGGACCAGGATCCGGCGGCTGCGCTCGCGAAGATCGCGGCGCGCGGCGTCCCGCTCGGGAAGGTGCAGGTGACCGCCGCGCTCGCGGTCGAGCGGCCGGGAGAGAACGCGCGCGGCATCGCTCGGCTCGCGGCGTTCGCCGAGGAGCGATACCTGCACCAGGTCGCGTGGCGCGACGGCCGCGCGCAGCTGCACGTCGCGCGCGATCTGTCCGACTTCCTCGCGGAACGCCCGAACTGGCGCGACGCCGCGGCCGTGCGCGCGCATTTCCACGTGCCGGTGTTCGCGGTGCCGGGCGGCGGACTCGCGACCACGCGCGACGCGCTCGCGGCGTTCCTGCCGCTCGCGGTCGCGAGCGGCCTCACGGATCAATTCGAGGTGGAGACCTACACCTTCGACGTCATCCCCTCGGCCGAGCGCGCGGCGCTCGGGGCCGCGACCCTCGCGGACGCTCTCGCGCACGAGCTCGAATGGACGCGGTCCGCGCTGTCCGGTCAGCCGCCGGCCGCGACCGTCTCCGGGACGCCCGCCGCGTCGGCGTAGCCGCGGTCGCGGAGCACCTCGCGGTAGACCTCTTCCACGCGCGCGACGCGCACGTCGGGATGCATGGTGGAGACGACGAGACGGCGACCGGCGCGGCCGAGCTCGCGCGCGCGCTGCGGGCGGTCGAGCAGCGTCGCGATCGCGGCGGCCATCGCGTCCGGATTCGAGTGGGGGACCAGGAGCCCGGTCTCGTCGTGGCGCACGACCTCGGGGTTGCCGTCGACCGCGGTGGCGACGACCGCGCACTCCATCGCGAGCGCCTCGCGGATCGCGCCGGTCAACCCTTCGCCGGACGTGGAGGAGTTCACGGCGATGTCCGCGGCCGCGTACACGTCGGGGATGTCGCGGCGCCAACCGAGGAAGCGGAACCGACCGCCGCAGCTCTTCGCCGCCTGCGCCTGGTAGCGCTTGCGCCGGCCTTTCTTGCCGTCGCCGACGTGGACGCACACGACGTCGTCGCGCGTGGCGATCAGTCGCGCGCACGCGGCGATGTAGGTCGACGGCGACTTCTTGTGGTTCAGCTCGCCGACCATGACGACGAGCGGCTGCTCGGGGCGAAGACCGAGCTCGGCGCGCAGCTTCTGCCGATCGGCGCGCGCGGGATCGAATCGATCGACGTCGAACGAGCCGTACACGACCGACACCTTGTCCGCCGGCACGCCCTGCGACACGAGCGATTCCTTCACCGCGCCGGCGACGGCGATCACGCGATGCACTCGACGAGATTTGAACGCCATCGCGACCGGTCGCGAGTTGAACGTCATCGTGGTGCCGCGCTGCGCGATCACGGCGGGCACGTCGCGGAACATCGTCGCAAGGCAGGTGAAGAGGAGCGCGCTGTCGCGGTGCACGTGAATCACGTCGGGGCGCAGCCGCGCGAGGTCGCGGCGGAAGCGGAGGATCTCGGACGGCGGGCACCACAGCCCGAACGGATCCATCATCTGGTAGCGCTCGACGGAGAGGCCGGTCTTGATCCACGGCTCGAACGTCGGATGCAGCGGCTGGTCGCGGTGCCGCATGTTGCTCGCGACCTGCACGTCGTGTCCCTGGGCCCGCTGGGCCGTCGCGAGCAGCAGGGCCTGGATCGCGCCACCGCGCGTGACGTCGTAATGCGTGAGGACGTGGAGGATCTTCAGCCGGCGCATGCGGGGCGGCGAGTCTAGCGCCGTGAACGTTGCGATCTGATGAACATCCGTCCCGCCTCGGGAGCCGATTCGGGCGGCCTCCGCAGCCCGATCCGCCACTGGTTTCGGCCTGCGGATTCTGCTGTACTCCCCGATCTTTGGGATCGAGCGCGAAGGCCGGGTGCGAAGCGTCACGGCGCGTTCGAACGGACGGATCGCGGCTCCATCGAGGACGACCCGAGTGCGCAGCAGCACCTTCGCAAAGACGGCGCAGGGACCGAAACCGAGCTGGCTCAAAGTCCGTCCGCCGGGCGGCGAGAACTGGTTGCGCATCAAGGACCTGCTGCGGACCCGCGCGCTGCACACGGTGTGCGAGGAAGCGCGCTGCCCGAACCTCGGCGAGTGTTGGTCGGGCGGCACCGCCACCTTCATGATCCTCGGCGACACCTGCACCCGGGCGTGCGGATTCTGCGCCGTGAAGACCGGCAACCCGCACGGGGTGGTCGACGCCGAGGAGCCGCGCAAGCTCGCGGAGACCGTCGAGGGACTCGGCCTGCGATACGTGGTGATCACGACGGTCGACCGCGACGACCTCGCCGACGGCGGCGCGGCGCATTTCGCCGCCTGCATCGACGCGCTGCGCCAGCGCGCGCCCGAGGTCCTCGTCGAGGTGCTG